>NZ_JBEOZN010000009.1:0-136959 GCF_040298085.1 Streptosporangium sp. NPDC001681
TTGTCGCCGTAGGCGGCATCGGCGACCACCACCGGCGCCGTCAGCCCCCAGACAGCAAGCTCATCGAGCATCTCCAGGGCCATCTGCCATTTGGGGCGATGCCGTTCGGTGGCGGGGATGGCGCACCGGGCACGGCGCGCGCCGATCTGCTCGGCCACCTGCGGATCGGCGGCTTGGTTCTGATCCCAGGAGGCGGGCAGAAACAGCCGCCAGTTCAGCGGGCAGGAGGACACATCGGTGATGGCGTGCACGCTGACGCCGATCTGGCAGTTACCGACCTTGCCCAGCGTGCCGGAGTACTGCCGGGCCACCCCCGGTGACCCCTTACCGTCCTTGACGAACCCGGTGTCGTCGATCACCCACGCCCGCGGAGCGACCGCCTGGACCGCGCGAGCGGCCAGGCACTGGCGTACCGCGGCGAAGTCCCAGGTGGAAGAGGTGACGAACTGCTGCAACCCTTGGTGATCCACCCCCAGGCGCTCGGCCATCGGCTGCATCGACTTACGGCGACCGTCCAAGAGCAGTCCCCGCAGGTAGGTGATCCCCTTGGCCCGCTGATCCGAGCGGGCCAAGGGAGTGAACACCTCAGCGGCGAACGTCTCCAACCGCCGACGGATATGAGCGAGCTGTTCGGGGGTCACGCCCGCATCGAACCACCACACGACCAACCCGACCAGCCACAACAGGCTGACCTAACAAAGCACTACTAGGGCCTGTACGGAGTTGAGATCAGAAGGATTCGTCTGCGCCTTGAGCTCTGATGCTGGTAAGCCATCGCCATGGCGCGTGGAGACCTCACTGACGAGGAATGGTCCTTGATCGAGCCTCACTTACCCCGACCCGACCCTCTGATCGAAAGAGATGACCGAAGACGTCGTCAAACGCGATCGACGCTCCATCGCTAGCTTCCTGTCCCTGGATTAGGAACCGCGGAGACGACCGACGAGCTGGTTGCGGCTGCGCACGCCGACCTTCGCGAAGATCGATTTGAGGTAGTCCTGAATGGTGTAGGCCGACAGATGCAACCGATCGGCGATCTCGGCGGTGGAACGGCCCGTGAGGACCTCCTCGCACACCTCTCGCTCCCGCGCGGTGAGGGCGTAGGAGGTCAGCATAATGCCGATCACCTCGTCGACGGGCACCGGTTCGACGGTGATGAGCACCCGCTCGGCCGACGAGTCCAGGGGCATCAACTGCGCGGCGCGGAGCGCGACCCAGGTCCCCGAGATGTCACGCATGCGGGCGTAGGCCGCGCCGGTAGGGGAACCGGACAGCGCGGCGGCCACCGCCTGCAGTGCAACGTTGAGCCAGCCGGGGCGTGTCGCCTCCCAGGCCTCCAGCCATTCGAGGGCGGCGGGCGTGGCGCCCTTGAACTCGCCGCCAGCATCGAGCACGATCACGACCGGGCCGCCGGAGCACGCACTGGTGCCGGGCATCCTGCTCCTGTTCGCCGTCCGCAGCGCTATGCCGATCAGCGGAGCGACCGAGGCCAGGAAGTCTGCCTCGGCCGTGGAGAAGTCGGGTCCGCCAGGGCCGCGCATCAGGCCGGCGATCCCCCAGCAGGCACCGTCGCTGACGAAGGACGCGCGTAGGTCGAAGGCCACCCCGATGGACTTGTAGAGCTCGTTGACGCGCCGACTGCGCACGACCTCGCCGAACGGCTGGTCGGAGAGCCGGCCGATGGGGACCTGCCTCCGCGCGAGGTCGGCGAAGCTGTTGCAGTCAGAAGGACCGTACTCGATCTCGGCGAACAGTGCCTCCTGCTGTTTTGAGGGGTTGAGGTCGACCGTCACCGAACCGGTGGGCAGCATGGTCTGCGGGTCCACAGCCGCCCAGCAGGTGGCGTCGTACGGCACGACCTGGCCGACCACGTCGATCGCCTCCTGCTGGACGTCGGCCGGGCCCAAGCCGGCCGCCGCGACGGCGGATAGGGCGCGCCTGGCCTCGCGGGCCCGTGCCTGGTTCACCATGGTCCCAGTATCGAAGAGTCCTCCGCCGGCCACCATCCCAGATTCCTGGGGGTGCCGGCCGGGCGAGATCCCCCTTCGCGTGGGATGGAGCGCAGCCGCACCTGGTTCTTAACGTGAGAGCGCAATGCCGGTAGCACCGGGGACTGCGACCCCAGTGTCACAGAAGGAGATTCGATGTCCCAGCAGATTCACCACAGCCTTGCCGGCGAGGGCAGGGAGCTGTTCACGGTCGACAGCACCGCGACGGTGAAGGTCGGCGCGGAGCACACCAATGGCGAGTACGAGTTGTTCGAGATCGACGGCGAGCGAGGTAGCTTCGTCCCGCCGCACCGGCACCCCTGGCCTGAGTCGTACTACATGCTGCACGGCAGAATGTCAGTTCAGGTGGGCTCCAAGCGGTACGAGATGGGCCCCGGCGAGTCGATCACGGTACCCACTGGTGCCGTGCACACCATCGAGGTGCGCAGCAAGGCCGCGAAGTTCCTGGCTTTCAGCCTGACCGACGGCACCGGAAAGCTCTTCGCCGACCTCGACGCGAACGTTCCCCCCGGGCGCGCGATGGAGGAACTGGCTCCGCTCATCACCGAGATCGCTGAGCGGAACCGGACCAGCTTCATCGGCCGTCCCGCACAGTAACCGCTCTCATTCAGGCCGGCCGAGGGAGGCCCCGGCCAGGGGCCTTCCGTCATTCATGGAGGAGATCATGGACTTCCGGCTACTCGGTGAGACGGCGGTGCTGGCGGCTGACGGCACGTCGCTTGATCTCGGCCCCAGAAAGCAGCGCATGGTGCTCGGCGCGCTGATGCTCAGGGCAGATAAGACCATCGACATCGAGCAGCTCATCGACGTGATCTGGCCGGAGACCGCGAACAGTCGCGTCGCCGTGAACAGCCTGCATGCGTACGTGTCCAAGCTGCGCCGGATCCTCGAGCCGGGTACGGAGCGACGCGGCAACTACGAGATCCTCACCAGGCGCTCCAGGGGCTACCGCCTGACCGTCCGGCAGGAGTCCCTGGACATCGGACGGGTGCGCATCCTGGCACAGGAGGGCCGCAAGCTCTTCGCCGCGGGCCACAGCGCGCAGGCGTCGGCCTATCTGCGCAAGGCACTCGCCGAGTGGCGCGGGGCGCCGCTAAAGGATTTTCCCGACGGGCCATGGATCCGTGACGAGGCGCACTACCTGGCCGAGTTGCACAGGGGCCTCATCGAGGAGGCGGCGGAGGCCGATCTGGCTCAGGGGCTCGGCCCTGTGCTGGTCCCCGAACTGGGACGGCTGCTGGCGGCCTTCCCGTACCGGGAGCGGCTGCGTGCGCTCACCGCGCACGCGCTCTACCAGGCGGGCCGGCAGGCGGACGCGCTGTCCCTCATCGCCGAAGGACGCAGGCAGATGGCCGAGGCCTTCGGTCTCGACCCCGATCCTCGCATCCGCGTGATGGAGGATCGGATCCTGCACCACGATCCCTCGCTCACCCCGCGGGAGGTAGTGCGACTGCACGGCAACAGCTGTGCGAGGGGGCGGCGTCAGGCGACCATCCGGCTCACTCCGAAGGTGTTGGCAACGTCGCCACAGAGGGGCACTCTGGCGACGACGAAAGGGGCGCTGTCATATGTCACTACCTGTTTCCTCCCATGACGTCGTGGTGGTACGAGAGGCGGAGACCGAGATTCTCACGACCGCCCAGGTGACCGGGCGACTGTATGCCGACAGCAGTCAGGTTGGGGGAGCTCTCAGCGCTCAGCGGATCACCCTCGGGCAGGGAGCCGCGGGAGCGTCGCCGCACCATCACACCAGGGCCAGCGAGCTCTTCTACGTCCTGCAGGGGACGGCCGAGATCCTCACCGGAGAACGCGTCCTCACGGCGGAGCAGGGAGACCTGGTCGTGGTCCCGCCCCGCGCCGTCCACGCCTTCGCCGCCGCCCCCGGAACCGAGGCCGATCTGCTGATCGTCGTCACGCCCGGAATAGAGCGCTTCGAGTACTTCCGCCAACTGCAGCGCGTCGCCAAGGGCGAGGCCGCCTTGGAGAGCATCCTCGAAGCCCAGGACCTCTACGACAACCACTTCGAGGAAAACCAGGTCTGGCAGCAGCACCTTATCCGGCGCGCACCGGGTTATCGGGCTTGATGGCGTGATGCGGCTCCAGGAACCCCCGGGGATCGTCTATGACGACACGGCGTGCCCGGGCCCGGCCGTTGATCGACCTCGACCTGTCGTACCGGCTTCTGGACGCGTCCCCCATATAGGCGCTCAACGGACGGCTCCACCACATCGGCATCGGACGAACCCACACCCGAACCGACGTCGTCCTGCTCGCCGACCTCCAGGTCCGGGTTGTCAACGCCACCACCGGAGGACTCCTCTGCGAGTGCGAGCTGAACATCGATCCCAGCCGCGACTACCAACCCCAGAACAAGCGGAAACCCTCGAGCCCGTAGGTTCGAGGGTTTCCGATGTGTTGAGACATCACAGTGGAGCGGGTGACGGGAATCGAACCCGCACTGTCAGCTTGGAAACCGCATGATCACGGCCAGTCAGAGCCGCTGACCTGCGCGCGGAGCCGGTCATGAGTGACCGTGGTCGCCCCTTGCCACCCTGCCCAATTGCACGACGCTCAGCTAGCGTGGTCCCGCCTACCAGCCGGTCTGTCCCCGCCGCCTTGAGCAGAAGCCCCCTTCACCAGGGCGTGCAAGCTCACCGTCCGGCCACCCTCACGCACCTTCTGCGTCAGCGCGTCGATCCAGACGAACGCATACCGGCCGGCGTTCAGCGGCCGGGAATGACAGGCTGATGAGTCGGGTCAGGGATGCCAAGACCGACGATGGATTCGGCAAGACGCTCCACGGAACCAAGTAGTTCGCTAGGGGGCAGGGTCAGGTCGATGGCGTGTTGGGTGATCTCGATTCCCGTGCCGCGTACCGCGTGTCGGTACGGTTCCCCCGTGGCGTACACCAGGTGGCCGCGGCCGAGGCCGAGTGCCGTGCAGTACGCCAGCATCTGGTAGAGGTCGGCCCCGTCGGCGGAGACTTTGTACTTGCTGTCCAGCACCGCGGCCGGGACCTCCCTGCCGGTGGAGTCGATGGCGTAGTGGACCAGGTCGGGCAGCCGCAGCAACCGGATCGACGCGGCCAGCAGCAGCCGGTTCTCCGCGATGTCGACCGTGTAGTCGTCGTAGCGGACCTCGACGGGAAGTGGCAGCCCGTACCGGCGGCGGAGCTGGTCGGCCTCCCTGATCCGGCCCCGGACGACCGGCAGCGCCTCCTCCATCTCCCGATACCCCTGTAACACTCCCCGCCGGAGCGCCCGGTCGGCGGCCAGCGCGTAGGCGTGCGCGAGTGCCGGAAGCAGCTCGGGGTGCTCCCCCGCGTGCACCTCCTCCTGCCGCCAGCCGCGCGGCCGGCGGGCGTATCCGAGCAGGAAGAACACCCGATCCACCGGGACCTTCGGGGTGATCCGCACCTCGACCCCGCCGATGACCGCCGCGCCCACGTACCCGTTGTCGCGGACCTTCCACAGACCGGCCCTCGGTCCCGGACTCACCCGTACGGCCTTCGCCGCCGACAGCGCCACCGCCTGCTCGGCGGTCAGCTCGTACTCGACCGGTGGAGCCCCCTCCACCAGGTGGATCACGAAGTGATCCGCAGCCGTAGCGCGGCCAGGCCGTACCGCTGGGAGACGTCGATCCCGTCGCCGTAGTGGTGCTCCTCCAGCAGCGGCAGGATCTGCGTCCGCCACACCCGCTCGAACCCCTTCGGATCCTGGTAAATCGACAGACGCATGAGATAGGACGGGCCGATTTTGAAGTCGCGGTCCTCGATCCGGGCGTTGAGCTCGACCAGCAGCCTGGCCGCGTCGTCAGGCAACCCCTTGACCGCAAGCCAGCGTCCCAGCACCTCCCGGGTCGGCGCAGGCTTGGAGGACGTCGTGATGCTCCGCGTGTACCTCACCGATCCCGCCCACCTGGCCGAGATGAACGAGGCTTACGCGGCGGCCGTCGGTGAGCCCTTTCCCACCCGCACCACCGTCTATATGCGGCTTCCGCCGAGACTACTCGTGGAGGTCGACGCCCTGGCAGTGCTGGACGACCGATCAGGATGGCCGGTCGTCTGACGAGGGCTGCATCAGCCTGAGGGTTCCGTCGGCGGAACTGCTGGACGCCCTGTGCGCACCGGCGGGATGACCGGCACCCTCCTTCGGGCCTCGTCCCGTACGTCGCGTCTACGGGCAGGTGCTCCAAGCAGTGGGGGCGTTGCCGCTGGGCATGCTGCAGCCGGGCGATGTGAGCGCGGGCCTCTTGAACGCAGAAGTCCCGGCCCAGTCGGATACGGCCGCACTCCGCATCCGGTGCACGGTCGACGACCTGGGATCGGCCAACCTGTGGGAGCCGGTTCGCAGCACCGCCGTTCGAGCTCGACATGAACAACCGGCTCGACCTGGCCGTCACGGCGGCGGCGGTGCCCGGCCCACGCAGCGCGCCGGACCCGCCAGGACAGCAGTCGACACCGGACACCGCGGCGCCCCAGCATTGTCGATAGGTCGCTGGGCGACATATGTTGAGTGGATGAGCGAGCGTGTATTGCAGGAGCCGACTCTTCTGGTGCTGACAGCCCTGGCGGACGAGCCGCGGCATGGTTACGCCATCGCCCAGGAGGTGAAATCACTCTCCGGTAGCCGGGTGATCTTGCGTACCGGCACCCTCTACGGTGCCCTCGATCGGCTGCAGAAGGAAGGGCTGATCGAGGTGCACCGTGAGGAGGTCGTCGACGGCCGGGCCCGCAAGGTCTACGCTTTGGCGCCGTTGGGGCGGGAGAGGCTGGCGGTCGCGGCGGAGCGGATGGCGGCCACCGCCCGTGAAGCCCGCCGGCGACTGGGGGCCTCCGGGGTGGCGGTGACGCAGGCGTGATCGGGCTGGTTCTGCGCCTGTATCCGCGGCGGTATCGTCTGGAGTGCGGTGAGGAAATCCTTGCCGTCTATCAGCAGACCGTGACGGAAGCCTCCCCTGCGGGCAGGTTCCGGGAGGCCGCGGACATCGCCGGTCACGCGGTGCGGATGAGGCTGGGCGTGAGTTCCGCGACAGCCGCAGGACGATTACTGGCAAGCGCGGCGCCGTTCGCGGTGGCCGCGGCGGCGGCGGGTTGCGGTGTGCATCTGAGCCGCTGGTATGCCGGCGTGGTCGCCTCACCGGCCCCGGTGCGTTTCTTCGCCGACGCGTGGAGCGCGCTGCTGCTCGCTTCGGCGCTGGTCGTCGTCGGGGCGGTCACGGCGCTGACGGGGCGGTGGCGGGGAAGTGTGGTCGCGGTCGCCGTCGGACTCGTGGGGTCGGCCGTCGCGGCTGTCGTCAGCGGGCCCGCGTTCGGCGACCCGATCGTCACCCCAGCCATGGCACTGCTCACCGCCTTGGTCGTGTTGGCCTGTCCGCCCGATCTGATGCCGGGGCCCAGGGTGTGTGCCGCAGCCGGCGTGATGGCTGCCGCGGCGTGGCTGCCGGTGACCGCTCTCTACGCGGACGTACTGCCGATCAGCACCGACTACGGCATGTGGCCCCTGCTTGTACTCGCGGCCACCGGCCTCACGCTGGCTTGGCGGTCAAGGTCACCGGGGCTGACCGAGACGGCCGTGATGACCGCAGCCTGCCCGCCGTTCCTTGCCTACGCCTACACAGGAGCCTGGGGTCAACCGCTTCCCGTCCTGGGGATCGCCGCGGTTGTGCCGCTGGCCGGTGCGCTGGCCGCCGGCGTGCACGCACTTCGCCTTCGCGGCCGGCCCAGCCGGCGCTAAAGCCCTTCACCAGCAGCCCTCCTCAACTCGGGGGGCGGCTTCGTATTTGCTGACCACCCCTCCGAATAGTCAGGTAACCGGCATATATCCTTGGGGGAGTTATCTAACTATTCGGCTCATAGGGCTGTGTGTGCCGTCCTATGTCCGACCGCACCCGGCGCTCGCCCCCGCAGGACCGCGCCGGCACGGAGGAGAACCTCGATGCCGTTCACGCTGTCCCACCCCGCGGCCGTCTTGCCGCTGTTGCGCCACCCGTTCTCCCCTGCCGCCCTGGTCTGCGGAGCCATGGCTCCGGACGCGCCGTACTTCCTTGCCGGCGCGCGCATACCCGTGAGTGCCCAGTCCTGGTACGAGCCGTTCCTCAACGCCACCGTCTCCCACAGCCTGTCCGGCATCGCCATGGGGGTGCCGTATGCGCTGGCTCTCCTGATGCTGTACTGGCTGGTGCGCCGCCCGGCCGCCGACCTGCTGCCCGCCCGGCTCTCCCCGGCCAGGCCAGCCGAGCGCGGCGGTGATGGCCTGCGCCGGACAGGCTGGGTGCTGCTGTCCGTCGTGATCGGCATCCTGTCCCACCTGGTATGGGACTCCTTCACGCACGCCGACGGCTACGTGGTCACTCACCTGAGCGTCCTGCGGTCCTACGTCACGGGGGATCTCACGGTAGCGCGGGTGGTCCAGCACATCAGCACGGTCGGAGGGCTGGTCGCCATCGCGGTGCACTTGTGGCGCCGCCTGAGCCGAGTCCCCGCCGACACCACCGTCCGTGCCGGGCTTCCGGCAGCGGCACGCTGGAGCGTCATAACAGCGCTGACCGTTGCCGCCCTCACCGGCGCCGTGGTCAACATGCAGACCCTGGAGGACTACCGGGGCGGACCTGCCGCAGCCGACCAGGCAACTGTCCAACAGGTAGTGGAGGGAATCCTCTCGGACTCGGCGAAGGGCGGTGGCGCCGCGCTGGCCTGCGCGCTCACCCTTTACGCCTGCGCTTGGTGGGTACACAGGGCGATCCGACCCGCTGTGCCGCACGACTTGAGCACACATTGAACTCCCCCCGGTCGCGTCCCCGGAAATGGTGTACGAGTTTCCCCACCCAGATGGCGTGGCGCCGTCTGTTCCACCACTCCACCGGAGGCACTGCGGTCCAGCCCGGCCGTGGCCGGTACGTCGGATCGGAACACCTCCATGCCCAGCACCTTGACGACCTGGGGATCGGCGCCCCGGCCCTTGGCTCGCCATCCCGGGCAAGGCCGGCCGTCACTGTGCACAATAGAACGGCGGGCGAAACAGGCGGCGAGGGCGGGTTTCAGATCCAGGCCGCGCCGATCTTCGTCACCCACTGGCGGCAGTTCCCGCACCCGGAGCGGGCCTGCCACTTGCCGGCCATGGCGTTCCAGGTCTGAGCATGGAAGTAGAGGGTGTCCCTGGGGATCTTGGACACATCGGTGATGCCGGTGCTGTTGAGGTATGCGTTCATCGCGGCGACCTCTCCGCACGCGGTGACCGGCCACTCCTCTACCTGCGTCACACCGGCCAGGACCTTCGCCATGATGGGGTGCTTCTTGCTGAGGGAATACTCTCCGCTGGTCCCCGGCCAGGTCTTGCCCGTCCCGGCGTGGGCGACGACGGCGATCACCGTGCCGACCTTGTCGCCCGAACCCGTGCTGTATTTCTTGATCAGATGCTGCGCCTCCTGCCGCGCTGTGGAGGCAAGCGAGATCTTCTCCTTACTCTCCTTCTCCTGAGCTTTCAGCGTCTCCATCCGGGTCACGTGGGTCATGAAGGTTCCCCAGCCACCCGTGTCGTTTCCCCCCAGCCACGCGACGAGCTCCTCCCGAGCCGTGCTCTCGCTCTTGCCGTTGTAGGTCACGGCGTACGCCAGGCTTGTCAGCTTCTTGGCGATATCCTCAAAGGGTGCCCGTTTGCTGACCATGTCGGGTACGTGGTCCTTGATGTAGGTCTGAAGGTTGATTCGAACGGCACTGGCCCACTTCGAGAAATCCGTCTCCGGCCTAGGTTCTGTCCGGCGGATCAAGGCGTCGTACGCTCCAGAACATGCACAGCACTCTGACGGAGCACGCCCGGTGTCTCTACGGAGACGAGTACCGACCTACGCCAGAGTGCGACCTCGACCATCAGGAGCACTACTTCCTCGAGGAGCTGACCTTTGCTGACGCGGATTCGCTCCTGGCCATGCTGCGTGAGCTCTGCCCGCACGCGGTCGACGGCCAACTGCCGGTCTGGGTCCGCAACTTGTCCTATCGGCTGGTGCTTTTGCAGCGACCGGACGAGCCGGCGCTGATGCGAGAGGCCGCCGAGAACCTGTGGTTGCACGGACCGGACTGGGACGACATCGCAGCAGACCTGACGCGGCGGGCAGCCGCTCTAGAAGCGGGCTGATCACGGCTTGAGCCAGAGGCGGATCGAGGCCACGGTGACGGCGCCATGGAAGACGTACGCACGTTTATCATACCGCGTGGCCACGGCCCTCGAATGTTTGAGCCGGTTGATCGTACGCTCGGCTTCGTTCCGGCGCTTGTACAACTCCTTGTCGAAACCGACGGGCCGTCCGCCTCGGCTGCCCCGGCGTCGGCGGTTGGCCCGCTGATCCCTCGGCTCGGGGATGGTGTGCTTAATCTGCCGTCTGCGCAGGTAGCGACGGTTGCGGCGGGAGCTGTAAGCCTTATCGCCACCCAGGTGATCGGGGCGCGTGCGCGGATGGCCACCGCCCGGTCGCTTGACCCGGATGCGTTCAAGCGACCGGGATCAGCTGCGGGCTGTCGCCCCACTGGCCAGGCGTGACCAGCAGGGCCGGCGGCCGACAACCGCCCTCCCCGGCAACGTGGATCTTGCAGGTCAGACCACCCCGGGAGCGTCCGAGTCCTTCGTCGGAGCGGTGCTGCCGAGGTGTCGATCTCCTCTTCGGGAGCCGCGGTGCTTTGCGCGGCGCCCCGGCCGCATGCTGGTGGGCCCGGCACGAGGTGGAGTCGACGCTCACCATGCCCCAGTCCACCCGCCCCTGGGCATCGGCATCGGCTTGGACCGCCCGGAGGATCCTGTCCCAGGTGCCGTCCGCGGACCACCGACGGTGGCGCTCATAGACGGTCTTCCATCTCCCGAACCGCTCCGGCAGATCCCGCCACGGGATGCCCGTGCGGATCCGGAACAGAATCCCGTTGACCACCTTGCGGTGGTCACTCCAACGACCACCCCTGCGCCCGGACTTCGGCAGATGCGGCGCAAGTCGCGCCCACTCGTCATGTGTCAGATCGCCCCGCCCCACGACCGGAATAATGACCCCAAGGCAAGACGGTCACATGATCCGCCGGACAGAACCTAGCAGGACGCGCGCCAGCAGCCGCTCGGGAAGCAGCGCGGCCCGCAACGCCCAGGGGGCGAGGGCGAGCAGCGCCAGGCCCGCCGCACCCAGCAGCAGAACGTGCGGCCAGGCGCCGGCGTGGACATCCCCGTTGCGGAGAAGTCCCAACGCCCACCGGATGGGGAAGGAGGACAGGAACAGGCCGCCACCCCAGAATCCGGCGGCGGCCCCCAGAGCCGGCAGCACGGTCAGGGGTTTGACCAGCAAATACGCGGCCGCCCGCCATCCCACCTCGTCGCCGAGTGCGGACGCGCACCAGCCGACGAACCCCGGACGCGGCCCGAAGGGGGCGGGAGCCGGTGTCCGGACGCCCAGCAGCAGGCGGGCCAGGCCGAGGTGCACCGCCCCCAGGCATCGGGCTCCCCTGACTCCGGCGGCCAGCATCGGCAGGCCGACGAGTGCCGTCGACCACGACGCGCTCAGCAGCATGAGCAGGAGGTGGCCCATGCCCGCGACGGCCGGCGGCACCCGGCCAGCACGTAGACCAGCTCGCGCCAGGCCCGTCCCGGGAGCGGCGCGGCGAGGATGCCCGGACCGGAGTCCGGTCCGGGGGCGCCGGCCTCGCTCCCGGGACGGACGGTGCCGGAGACGCGTCAGGACTCACGGGCGGGGTCACGGGCGGGAACGGATTCGGAGGCGGAAGGCCGAAGCGGGGCGGCTCATTCCTTCAGCCTGCCGTACCACGAGCCCGCCCGACATCCGGCAAGCCTGGGGGGATATCCCGATATTTCATGATGGATGGTCCCGTGGCGTCCGGCGGGCAGGGCCACGACGGTGGAGGGGTCGGCGCTTCTGGAGCGGCCGGCACCTACGGCGAAGCGGTCGCCGTGCAGACGGAGGAGTGTGGATGCTCGGGAAGATCGGATCATTGTTCACCGGACTGGTCGCGGCGTCGGCATTGTTCGTCCCACCGGGGGCGGCCCTGCCCGCGGCGGGGACCGCGTGGGCCTCCCCACCGGAGGGGGCGGCTCCGTTGGCGGGGGGTACGGCGTGGACCTCCCCGCCGGCCGGGACGACCCCGTCGGCGGGGACCGCAGAGGCGTCACCGTCCCCGGCGGGATCGGCCTCCGGCCTGGAGTGGAAGGCGTGCACGGGGGAGAACCTGCCGGAGGGGATGCGGTGCGCCGCCGTCACCGTGCCGGTGGACTGGAAGAAGCCGCGCGGCCGGAAACTCACGCTGGAGCTGGCCCGGCTCCCCGCCACCGACCCGGCGAACCGGATCGGCAGCGTGCTGCAGGTGCCGGGAGGGCCGGGAGCCGAGGGGGTGGAGGACCTTAAGGATTCGGCGCCCGGCCTCACTGAGCTGCGCAGGCGCTTCGACCTCGTCGGCTACAACCCGCGCAATACCCGCCTGCGGGAGAGGCTGCCGGCGGTGTGCCTGGAGATCGGGCCGCAACTGGTCGAACCCCGCGACCGCGAGGAGTACCGCGCCCAGGCGGCGGCCCTCGGGGCGGCGGACCGCAAGTGCCAGGACGCGGACCCCACCGGCCTGTCCCGTAACCTCGACTCCCTCTCCGTGGCCCGGGACATGGAGGCCGTCCGCGTGGCCCTGGGCGAGTAGCGGCTGAGCTTCATGGCGAACTCCTACGGCGGAGTGCCCGCCGCCGCGTACGCGCGCCTGTTCCCCGAGCGCATCCGGGCGATGTACCTCGACGGCGTGGCCGACCAGACCATCGGGTGGGCGAACCTGCACCTGATCAATGCCGCCTCGTCCGAGCGGGGGTTCGCGCGGTTCACCGCCTGGTGCGCGGCCGACAGCGCCTGCGCGCTGCACGGACAGGACGCGGGCGCCATCTGGCGCGGCCTCACCGAGAGGCTGGACCGGTCTCCGGCCCCGATCTCGTCTCCGGAGTTCGGCGAGGGGAGGCTGACCGGCTGGTATCTGAAGATGCTGGGCTTTCCGGGGAATCCGGGGCCGGACAACGCGGCGTGGGTGACCTTCTCCAAAGCGGTGGACAATGCCAGGAACGGTGACATTTCAGGCTTCGAGGGGCATGCCCTCGGCAACCTGTGGATCTGGACGATGCCGCTCCTGCACATGATGACCTGTGCCGACGACCGCGGTTACCGTGGCTACGAACAGTTCCATGAGCACTCCCGCCGGATACGGCAGGCCTCCCCCAACCTGGGCGCCGGAGCGCTCGACATGCTGTCCTGCTCCGGCTGGCCGCGGCCGGTCGCCCACCCGTCCCGCCCGCTGCCGACACGCGGCCTGCCGCCGTTCCTGGGAGCCGGAAGCTGGAGCGACCACGACATGACCGCCAGCCTGGTCGGGAAGGTCCCCGGTTCGACGACGATCCAGTACGACGGCCCCGGCCACGTCCTCTACATGCCGGGTAACAACGGACCGGCCAGCAGGTGCGTGATCGGGCACCTCACCCGCTATCTCGTCGACCTGAGACTTCCCGCCCCCGGTACCGTCTGCCGCCCCGGGGAATGACTCCCCAGCCCCTGCCGCCCCGCGCCCCCTCGCCGGGCCCGGCGCGGCGGGCGGGTCAGACGACGCCGGCCTTGTGGGCGAAGACGGCCATCTGCAGGCGGTCGCGGAGATTGAGCTTGCACAGCAGGTTGGAGACGTGGAACTTGACGGTCGCCTGGCTCACGTACAGCCTGCTCGCGATCTCGGTGTTGTTCAGCCCGTCGGCGACCAGGACCAGCACCTCGTGCTCGCGCTCGGTGAGCGACTTGACGGCCTCGGGCGGGCGGTAGGGCAGCCCGTTCTCGAACCGCCGCAGGAAGCTGCTGGCGACCTGTGGCGCGAAGAACGCCTCCCCCCGCGCGATGGCCCTGATCGCCCCCACCAGCTCGTCCTGGTCGCTGGAGCGCAGCAGGAAGCCGCGGGCTCCGGCGCGTACCGCGTCGAACATGGCCTCCGGCTGCTCGGTCAGGATGACGCTCCGCACCGGACCGACCAGGGAGTCGGCGCGGAGCCGCTCGGTGACCTGGATGCCGTCGAGGCCGGTGAGCCGCTCGTCGACGAGTGCCACGTCGGGCCGCAGGCCGCGGGCCTTGGAGACCGCCTCGAATCCGTCACCGGCGTCCCCCACGACGCGCAGCCCCGGTTCGGCGGCGAGGATCGAGCACAGCGCAGTGCGGAGCAGCCTCTCCGAGTAGCAGATCAGGACCCGGATATCCGTGGTCGAGCTGTTCGTCACCGTCTCACCTCAGGCGTGCGAGGACGAGGTGCCGGGACGGGACGAGCCCCGCGAGCGGTTCCCTGCCGGTGACGACGACGGCGGTGAAGCCGAGCGTCAGCAGCGGCGGCAGGCGGTCGGCGTCCCGCGCGCCGTCGGCGTCGTCGACCAGCAGCAGGCACCGCCCGCCCGAGGCCGGGGACGTCATGCGAGCTATGCGCGCCAGCCGCGCGGCGGTGCGCAGCTCGCCGGGGCCGCGCCGGTCCCGGCCGAGGTCGAGGAAGAGCACGTCCAGTGCCATCCGCTGGCGCAGCACGTGGGCGCACTGGACGGCGAGGGTGGTCTTGCCGACTCCGGCCGGGCCCGTGACGGTCACCAGCGCGGGTTCCCCGCCACCGGAGGCGACCGACACCACCTCCTCGACCTCCCGCAGCAGCGGGAGCCGGCTCAGCGCGACGGTGCCGCTCACCGAGGGCAGGCCCCACTCCGGAGGCGGCGCCACGGCGGGAGCGCCGAGCGAGCGGGGCGGCGCCGCCTCGAAGGTCACCCGGTCCTCACCGGTCAGTTCAAGGGCGGCGGCCAGGCGACGCACCGAGGTACGGTGCGGGTAACGGGTGCGACCCCGCTCAAGGTCCCGCAGCGTGCGCACGCTCAGGCGGGCGCGTTCCGCCAGCTCCTCCTGGGTCAGCCGCGCCTTGTCGCGATGGGTACGCAGCAGCTGAGCGAATCCCAGGCTGTCGGACAACAGTGCAGACCTCACGTGAATCCTCCCGGTGACGACCAGATGCCGTCAACGTAAGAAGTGCCGGTTATCGCCGGATATCGCCTCGATATCGCCGGTCATTCCTCCTGGTCACCCCCCATGCGCGCTGGCAGCGTGAGACGCATGCTTCCGACAGGACGGATACGACGGGGCCCGGCGCCGCTACTGGACGACGCGGTCCTGACCCAGCGGTTCGACTGGGAGACGCGCACCCTGCTGCGGCACTACCGCTGGATCGAGCTGACCCACACCGGCGAGTACGCCCGCATGGGGCTGCTCGACCGGGACGCGGCCGAGCGGATCCGCCGGGCGGTGCTGGACCTGACGCCCGAGCAGGTCGGCGCCGAGCGCGCGGCGGCCATGTCGGACCCGCTGTTCGCCCTGGAGAGGTGCGTCCAGGCACACGTACTCGAGAGCGCGCACGCCTGGCACGTCGACCGCAGCCGCAACGACGTCCAGGCCTGCGCCCAGCTCATGCTCGGCAGGGAACGGCTGCTGGAGACCGCGACCGCGGTGAGCCGGCTGGCCCGCGCCGCGCTGCAGACCGCGGCCGGGCACACCGAGTCGATCATGCCGGGGTACACCCAGCACCAGACCGCGCAGACCATGACCTTCGGCTTCTACCTGGCCGCGCTCGCCGAGGCGGTGACCGGTGCCGCCGAGTCGCTGCAGGCGCTGTTCGACACGGTCAACCTCTGCCCGCTGGGCGCCGGGGCGATGGCCGGTCTGGAGCTGCCGTGGGACCGGGGGCGGATCGCGGTCGCGCTGGGTTTCGACGGCCCGCAGCCGCACGCGCTGACCTCGGTCGCCTCCCGCTCCTGGGTGCTGCGCACGGCCGGGGAGCTGTCGGTGCTCGGCACCACGCTGAGCCGCTTCCTGACCGACCTGATCTGGTGGAGCGGGTCGAGCTGCCGCTTCATCGACCTGCCGGACGAGCTCGCCGGCATCTCCTCGGCGATGCCGCACAAGCGCAACTTCCCGATCCTGGAACGGGTCCGCGGGATGAGCGGCCACCTGGTCGGGCTCTCGTACGACCTCATGATCGGTCAGCGCAACACCGGCTACACCAACCTCGTGGAGGTCTCCAAGGAGAGCACCCGCTTCCTGGAGGACCTCTTCACGACCTGCCACACGATGCTGGCGCTGTTCGAACGGGTGGTCACGGACGTGCGGTTCCACCCGGAGCGGGCCCGCCGGGTGGTGCGGGACGAGCTGATGGCCGCCTCGACCGTCGCCAACCACCTCACCCTGGAGCACGGCGTGCCGGCCAGGGACGCGCAGGTGCTCGTCGGCGCGTGGATCTCGGCCGCCCTGGAGCGGCTCGGCCCCGCGGACACCCTCACCCCCGGCCTGCTCTCGGCGCCGGACCTGGTCTCCGCGGGCGAACGGCTCGGCTTCACCCTGGCCCTCACGGAGGACGAGGTACGCGAGCTGCTGGATCCGGAGGCGGGCGTGTGGCGCAAGCAGACCACCGGCTCGACCCACCCCGAGCAGGTCCATCTCCTCCTGGAGCAGGTCGGCGACCGGCTGGCCGCCGTCGACCGGGGAGCCGCCGAGCGGTCCCGATGGCTGCGAGACGCCTGGGAACACACCACCGGCACGAAGGCGGGCGAGCTGACATGACCATCCAGATGCCGATCCGGGAGAGCGACGGCCGCAGCGGAGGGGCCGGCCGAGGGCGTGCCCCAGGCACCTTCGGCGAACTCCTGCAGGGGATCCTGGGATCCGGTACGGACTTCCTGGTGACCTTCCCCGTGGACCTGTACGTGGAGGCCGCCTTCGAACCCGATCCCCAGCTGGACCAGGTGATCGTCTCACCGCCGCACAAGAACAAGGCACGGCGCCTCGCCACCGGGATCATGTCCCACTACGGGGTGCACACCGGCGGCTGGCTGATGCTCAACAGCGCGCTCCCCGAGGGCAAGGGCATGGCCAGCTCCACCGCCGACCTGGTCGCCACCGCGCGCGCGGTGGACTCGGCCTTCCGCCTCAAGCTCCCCAACCGGCTGCTGAAACAGATGATGGCCGAGATCGAGCCGTCCGACGGGGTCATGCATCCGGGGATCACCGCGTTCTTCCACCGGCAGGTGCGGCTGCACCGGCGGATGGGCACGCTCCCCCAGCTGACCATCGCCGGGATCGACGACGGGGAGAGCGTCGACACCGTCGCCTTCAACCGGTCGAGGAAGCCGATTCCCGCCCACTGGGCGGTGCGCTACGGCGAGTTGCTCGACCAGCTCACCCACGCCGTACGCGACCACGACCTGGCCGCTGTGGGCCAGGTCGCCACCGCCAGCGCCCGGCTGTTCCAGACCTTCAACCCCAAACCCCATCTGGCGGCGGTGGAGGAGATCTGCCACGACGTCGGCGGGCTCGGCACGGTCGTCGGTCACAGCGGTACGTGCCTGGGCATCCTGCTGGCCCGGCACGACCCCGAGCACGGTCCCCGGCTGGCCCGCGCCCTCACGGAGCTGGAGCGGCTGGGGCGGCCCCTCATCGTCTGTAGGAGCACGAGCCGGACATGACACTCAGAACTGACGCCATCGACGCCATCGGCCGTACTCCGCTGATGCGGCTGCGCGCGACCGGCGGGGCGACCGTCCACGCGAAACTGGAGCTGGCCAACCCGTACGGAATGAAGGACCGCGTCGCCAGGCAGGCGATCCTGACCGCCAGGGCCGAGGGGGTGCTGGCCGACGGCGGCCTGATCGTGGAGAGCTCCTCGGGCACCCTGGCCATGGGGGTCGCGCTGGTCGGCACGTACCTCGGCCACGAGGTGCACATCGTCACCGACCCCCGGATCGACCCGATCACCATGGCCAAGCTGGAGGCGCTGGGCGCCACCCTGGACATCGTGCCCGCCATGACCGGCAACGGCTGGCAGAGCGCCAGGCTGGAGCGGCTGCGGGCCGTGCTGGCCGCCAACCCCGGCGCGTTCTGGCCCAGGCAGTACGACAACCCCGCCAACCCAGCCGCCTACGACCGCCTCGCCGAGGAGGTGATCTCGGAGATCGGCCGGGTCGACGTACTGGTGGGCGCGGTGGGCAGCGGCGGCTCGCTGTGCGGGACGGCGCGGGCGCTGCGCCGGACCAACCCCGCGCTGCGGGTGGTCGCCGTGGACGCCGTCGGCAGCGCCATCTTCGGCCAGCCCGACGTGCCGAAGCGGCTGCAGAGCGGACTGGGCAACAGCCTGGTTCCGGCCAACGTCGACTTCTCGGTCATCGACGAGGTCCACTGGCTGTCGGACCGGGAGGCCTTCGCCGCCACCCTGGAGCTCGCCTCGCACGAGAAGGTCTTCGCGGGCAACAGCTCCGGCTCCGCCTACCAGGTGGCGCGCTGGCTCGGCTCGCGGCTCGACCCGGACGTGTCGGTGGTGGTGATCTTCCCCGACCGGGGCGACCGGTACGTCAACACCATCTACAGCGCCGAGTACCGGGCGGCGCACGGCCTGACCGACCTGCGCCCACCGCTCGCCCCCGAACCGATCCAGCTCACCGACACCGCCGTGACCTGGTCCTACGCGACGCTCGGCCGGTCCTTGGAGTACGCATGAACCCCGTCCTCGTCTTCGTCGAGTCCAACACCACCGGCTCCGGGATGCTGGCCTTCGCCAGGGCCGCCGCGCTGGGGTTCACCCCGGTGCTGGCCACCGCCGACCCGGCCCGCTACACCGGGCTGGCGGCCACCGGGGTGCGGATCGTCACCTGCGACACGGACTCTCCCGCCACCCTGGCGACAGAGCTGCGCCGCGCCCTGGGGGAGATCGCCGGGGTCACCACGACCAGTGAGTTCTACACCGTCGCGGTCGCCCGGCTGGCCGCCGACCTCGGGCTGCCCGGCAACCCGCCGGAGGCCGTCGCCGCCTGCCGGGACAAGGGGCGGACCCGCCGGATCCTGGCCGCGGCCCGGCTGCCCTCCCCCGCCTTCGAACTGGTCGGCCCCTGCGACGACATCGACACCCGAGTCGTGATCGCGCTGTCGCGGATCGCGCTGCCCTGCGTCGTCAAGCCCGTCGACGACACCGGCTCGCTGAGCGTGGTGCTCTGTCACACGCCCGGGGAGGTGGCGGCCCACTGCCGCCGGATCACCTCGGCCGCCGTCAACGTACGGGGCCAGGCCACCGCGAGGACCGCGCTGATCGAGGGCTATCTGGCAGGCCCCGAGTACAGCGTCGAGACGGTCGGCTCCGGCGGGTCGCACCGCTGTGTCGGCGTCACCGCCAAGCGGGTGACGGCGCCGCCGCACTTCGTGGAGCGCGGGCACGTCTTCCCCGCGCCGCTGCCGGCGGACGAGACCCGAATCCTCGTCGAAACCGCGTTCCGCGCGCTGGCCGCCGTCGGCGTCACCCACGGTGCCACCCACATCGAGATGAAGCTCATCGACGGCCACGCGTACGTCGTGGAGATCAACGCCCGTCCCGCAGGGGGCATGATCCCCGAGGTCATCGCGCGGGCGAGTGGCTTCGACCTGCTCGACGCCCACCTACGGGCCGCGGTCGACCTGGAGCAGCTGCCGCTGCCCGAGCGGTTCACCCCGGCGGGGATCGCCTTCCTGCTGCCCCCGGAGCGCGCCGCGACCGGGCGGGGGAAGGCCGTCCTGCGGGAGGTGGCCGGGACGCGGGAGGCCGGTGCCGTGCCGGGCGTCGACACGGTGGCCGTCACCGCGCCGCAGGGTTCCGAGGTGCGGCCGGCCCGCAGCAGCTACGACCGGCTGGGCTATGTGATCGCGCACGCGTCCGGCCATCGCGAGCTGGAGGAGACGCTGAACACCGCGCTCGGCCACCTGCGGCCCGTGCTGCTCCACGAGTTTCCGCCGATCGAGATCCCCCGCCAGGAGTACCGGACCTCATTCTCCTGAATCTCCGCCCCGGCCTCCGTACTCAGAACTCCCCCGATTGGAAATCCCATGACGAGCGTGCTGGACAACCCCCACCTGGTCGCCGGAGAGAACGACGGCGGCGGCGAGATCGAGCTGCGCAGCGACACCTTCACGCTGCCCACCCCCGCGATGCTGGAGGCCGCCGCGAACGCGCCGCTGGGCGACGACGTCTACGGCGAGGACCCGACGGTGGCCAAGCTGGAACGGCTGGCGGCCAACCTGCTCGGCAAGGCCGCGGGCTGCCTGATGCCGAGCGGCACCATGGCCAACCTCGCCGCGCTGCTCGCGCACTGCCCGCGCGGCGGCAAGGCGATCGTCGGCCACGAGTCCGACCTGTACGTCTACGAGGCCGGGGGCGCCTCGATGTGCGGCGGCATCGTCTACGAGCCGCTCGCCAACCTGCCCGACGGGACGATCAGCCTGGAGGACATCGCCGAGGCGTGCACCGTCGACCGTACCGACCCGCAGATCGCCCCTCCGGCGCTGGTCAGCCTGGAGACGCCGCAGAACCGGTGCGGCGGCCTGCCGCTCCAGCTCGACTACCTCGCCGAGGTGGCCCAGCTGACCCGCTCGCACGGCGTGGCGCTGCACCTGGACGGGGCGCGCATCTTCAATGCCTCGGTCGCGCTGGGCATCACCCCCGCGGAGATCGCCTTCTACGCCGACACCGTGCAGATCTGCCTGTCCAAGGGCCTGTGCGCGCCGATCGGATCGGTGCTGGTGGGCGACCGGGCGATCATCGCCCAGGCCAGGCGGATGCGGAAGATGCTCGGCGGCGGCATGCGGCAGGCCGGCATGATCGCGGCCTGCGGCATCATCGCCCTCACCGAGATGACCGGCAGGCTGGCCGAGGACCACGAGAAGGCCGCCCGCCTCGCCCGCGGACTGGCACGGCTGCCCGGCGTACGGCTGAACCCCGGCCCGCCGATCACGAACATGGTCTTCTTCCGGGTACGCGACGAGCGCTACACCACCCGGTCGTTCATCGCGGCGGCCCGGCGCAGAGGCGTCCGGGTGGAGGAACTGGGGCACGGGCGGATTCGGGCGGTGACCCACGCGGGGGTCAGCGCGGACGCCGTCGACCGGGCGATCGGGGTCTTCGCCGAACTGCTCGCCCCCACCGGCCGATGAGAACCCACCGGGGCGGGGAGACCATGCGAACGGACGAGAACAGCACGTCGGCACAGTGGAGAGCGGACACCGGCAGGCCCGCGGAACGAGGAGCGGCGGACCTCTCTGAGAACAGACCGCCGAAACAGCGAACAGCGGACACCGACCGAGACCGGCCTGCGGAACCACAGGCGACGAGCACCACGGCGAACGAACCACCGAAACGGCGGGCCGGGGGAAACGCGGGCCGCCCGGGGCTGGGGCGCTCGTTTCATCACCTGTGGGCGGCGTCCGGCCTGTCGAACCTGGCCGACGGCGTCCTGCTCGTCGGCGTCCCCCTGCTCGCGGTCTCCCTCACTCGCTCACCGGCGCAGGTGGCGCTGGTCAGTGCCGCGACGACGCTGCCGTGGCTGCTGCTGGCCCTGCACGCGGGCGCGATCGCCGACCGCCTCGACCGGCGCCGGATCATGGTCCTGGCGGGCTGGTCCCGCGCCGCCGTGCTGGCCGCGACGGCCGCCGCCGCCTGGCTGGACCTGCTGAGCCTGCCGGTGCTGGTGGCGGCGGTGCTGCTCGCCGGTGCCGCCGAGGTGTTCGCCGACACCTCGGCCCAGTCGGCGCTGCCGATGACCGTGACCGGCGACCGGCTGGGCGCGGCCAACGGTCGGCTCGTCGCCACCCAGACCCTCGGCAACCACTTCCTCGGCGCCCCGCTCGCGGGCCTGCTGGTCGGCATCGCCACCACCGCCGTGTTCGGCACGGCCGCCCTGCTGTACGCGGCTGGCGCGCTGCTGCTGCTCGGCATGCGCGGCCGGTTCCGCCCGGAGGCCGCCCCCGCCCAGGCGCTGCGCGCCGACATCGCCGATGGCATGCGCCACCTGTGGGGACACCGCGCCCTGCGCGGCCTGGCCGCGTACTCCGGCGTGCTCAACCTCGCCTACGGCGCCTACTTCGCGGTCTTCGTGCTCTGGGTGGTCGGTGACGGCTCCCGGGTGGGACTCACCCCCGGCCAGTACGGCCTCCTGGCGGCGACCCTGGCCGCCGGCGCGGTGGCCGGCTCGGTGCTCTCCGGCTCACTCACCCGCCTGACCGGCGAGAACGGCGCCCTGGTGGGCGTCACACTGCTCAATGCCCTGCTGCTGGTGGTGCCCCTCCTCCTTCCCTCTCCCCTGGTGGTCTTCCCCGCCGCCGCGGGCATCGGCGCGGCCAACGCCGTCACCAACGTCGTCTCCGTCTCGCTGCGCCAGCGGCTCATCCCCGAGGGTCTACTCGGCCGGGTGAACGCCACCTGCCGCCTGATCGGCATGGGTGCCATGCCGCTGGGCGCCGCCTCCGCCGGCCTGCTCGCCACCCTGGCGGGCATGTCCGCCGTCTTCTGGTCCGCCTGCGCACTCTCCCTGCTCGCGGCGGCTATCATCCTGCGCGGTGGGGAGGCCGGAGGTCCGGCACGAGGCCACCGCGGGGCCGCGAGCCGCGAATGAGGCGGCTGTCCGACATCACGGTCGGCGCTCAGGAGATCCTGATCCGGTAAAACGCACGGATGGTCCGGCTCCCCACCCGTGGTCATCGGCCGGCGGGTCGGGTCGGATCGGCCGCTGGGGATTCGTCAGAAGTGCGGCCGCCGGCTGCCTGGCCGGGGCGGCGGGTGCGGGCACTGGCCCAGCCGACGAGAGCGGTAGCCAGGTTCAAGGCACTGACGGCCAGCGGGATCCAGGCGGGCAGGTCGTGCATGACGGACTCCAGGAAGTCTCGGGGGTCGTGAGGAAGGGTGAGCCGACCAACGCTGTGTGGTGCTGATGCCCAGTGCACCCGACGTCCGGAGAGTCCGGCAGCGGCGGCGAACAAAGCCGGACGAATCGCTGCGGCTCTCTACCTGCGGAAGGCAAGCTGGTACTTCCTCGGTGGATTCTGCCCGGGCCGAACCTGGACAGGGTGTCCGGCGCTGTTCGCCGCCGGAACCGGACGGAGGTCATCGCCGGTAGCGGCCGGCGATGCGACAGGATGACGAAGGGATGCGATGACGCGGCCTTCAGCAGATCGGCCCCCTTCTGCGGGCGCCGATCCAGCGCAGGTGCACACCCTGGCCGAGTTGGCCGCGGCGCTGGAGGCGTTGCGGGCAGGGCGCTCCTACAGCGAACTGGCCAAGGCGGTGCGGCCCGCCCGGCTGGCGTCCAGCACCCTCAGCGACCTGCTGTCCGGTGAGACGCGCCCGTCAGCCGAGACGCTGGAGCTGTTCCTGACCGCCTGCGACGTGCCCGAGGAGGCTCGGGGGTCGTGGCGGTCGGCGCGGAAGCGCGCCCTGACGGTCGCGCCGGCGCTGGCCGGGGTGGTGCGGGTGGAGCAGGCCGATCCGCGCCTGTTGGGAGTGCATGCCGCGATCGAGGCCCCGGGCGCCACAGGTGAACTGCCGGTGTACGTGCTACGCGACACCGACACCGATCCGCGCGGGGTACGTGCCCTGGTTGGCCGTGCCGCCGAGCGGGGTGGCCTGGTGGTGCTGGTGGGCTCCTCGTCGGTGGGTAAGACCCGCTGCGCCTATGAGGCGATCCGCGCCTTGGTGCCGCAGTGGTGGCTGCTGCACCCGGCCGATGCCGACCACGTCCGGCAGGCGGCCGCCGACCCGCCGTCGCGGCTGGTGGTGTGGCTGGATGAGCTGCAACGCTACCTGGGCGGCCCGGCCGGGCTGCGCGCCGCCACCGTCCGTGCGCTGCTGCAGGCGGGAGCGGTCGTGGTGGCCACCGTGTGGCCTGAGCGTCATGCCGTTTACACCGCCCCGCCCTGCTCCGGCGGTGAGGATCCCTACGTCGCCGAACGCGAACTCCTGGACCTGGCCGGCATCGTTCACCTCGATGCCGCGCTCAGTCTGGCCGAGCGGAAACGCGCCCGCGCCGCCTCCGGGGCCGATCCGAGGATCGCGCTGGCGCTGGAATCGGCCGACTACGGCCTGACGCAGGTCATCGCCGCGGCCCCGCAACTGATCGACCGTTGGCGCGGCGCCGACCCCTACCAGTCGGCGGTGTTGAACGCGGCCGTCGACGCCACCCGGCTCGGTGTGCAATCTCCGCTGAGTGCGGAATTGCTGCGCGCGGCCTCGCCCGGTTACTGCGACGCCCGCCAGAGGGCGGCCGCGCCGGCCAACTGGTTCGAGGGGGCGCTGGCGTATGCGACCGAGACCCTACACGGCGCCGCAGCGGCGTTGGCCCCGGTCGCCGCCCCCGGCACGATGGGGCGCCCCTCGGGCTACCTGGTCGCCGACTACCTGCAACAGCACGCCGGGGCTCAGCGGCGCGCTACGAAGGTGCCCGGCGCGACTTGGCGGGCCTTATGTGAGCACCTGACCGACCCCGCCGACCAGGCCAGTACCGGTAGGGCCGCGCGGGATCGGTTGCTGTACTGCTACGCCGAACCTCTCTACCGGCACGCCGCCGATGCCGGCGACGAAAGCGCCGCCAGCAGTCTGGTCGGCCTGCTGGTCGAACACGGGCGGGTGGAGGAGGCCATCGCGGTCCTGCGCACTCGCGCCGATGCCGGCGACGACATCGCCGCTTTACGGCTGTCCGGCCTGCTGGTCGAGCAGGGGCGGGCAGAGGAGGCCGTCGCGGTCCTGCGCGCCCGCGCCGACATCGGCGATCCATACGCCGCTTACCACCTGGTCAACCGGCTGGTCGAACACGGGCGGGCAGAGGAACTACGCGCCCGCGCCGACACCGGCGACACATACGCCGCTCAGCGTCTGGTCAACCTGCTGCTCGATCAGGAGCAAGTGGAGGAAGCCGTCGCAGTCCTGCGCCCCCACGCCCGTGCCGGCGGCGAAGACGCCGGCGACGACTACGCCACATACGCTGCTCTACAGCTGGTCGGTCTGCTGGCCGAGCTAGAGCTGGTGGAGGAACTATGTGCTCGCGCCGACACCGGCGACACATACGCCGCCGTGCGGCTGGCCAGCCTGTTGGCCGAGCAGGGGCGGGCAGAGGAACTACGCGTTCGCGCCGACACCGGCGACGCACGCGCTGCCCGGTGGCTGGCCAGGCTGTTGGCCGAGCAAGGGCGGGTGGAGGAGGCCATCGCGGCTCTGCGCCCTCATGCCGATACCGGTGATACATCCCTCGCGGTAGAGCTGGCCGACCTGTTGGCCGAGCAGGGGCGGGTGGAGGAGGCCACTGCGGCCCTACGCCCCCGCGCCGATGCCGGGGACGTACCTGCCGCCCGGCGACTGGCCGAACTGCTGGCCGGGCAGGGGCGGGTGGAGGAGGCCATCGCGGCCCTACGCCCCCACGCCGACACCAGCGATACAGCCGATACCGGTTATATATCCATCGCGGTAGAGCTGGCCGACCTGCTGGTCAAGCAGGAACGGGTGGAGGAGGCCATCACGGCCCTACGCCCCCGCGCCGATGCCGGCGACATACCTCCCGCCCAGCGGCTGGCTGACTTGCTGCTTGAGCAGGGGCGGGTGGAGGAGGCCATCACGGTCCTGCGCCCCCGTGTCGACGCATACGCCGCCTGCTGGCTGGTCGACCTGCTGGTCAAGCGGGGGCGAGCGGAGGAGGGCATCGCGGCCCTGCGCCCTCATGCCGACACCGGCGACCTACCTGCCGCACAGTGGCTGTCCGGCCTGCTGGTCGAGCAAGGACGGACAGAGGAATTACGCACCCGGGCCGATGCCGGCGACACGTACGCCGCCCATCGGCTGGCCAGTCTGTTAATCAAGCGGGGGCGAGCGGAGGAGGCCATCACGGTCCTGCGCCCCCACGCCGATGCCGGCGGCGGAGACGCCACACACGCCGCTCACCGGCTGGTCGATTTGCTGGCGGAGCAGGGGCAGGTGGAGGAACTCCGCGCCCGCGCCGACACCGGCGACACACACGCCGCCCGTCAGCTGTCCGGACTGTTGGCAAAGCAGGGGCGGGCAGAGGAACTCCGCGCCCGCGCCGACACCGGCGACACACACGCCGCCAGTTGCCTGGCCGATCTGCTGGCAGAGCAGGGGCGAGTGGAGGAACTACGTGCTCGCGTCGACAGCGGCGACACAGGCGCCGCCTTCCGGCTGGTCGATTTGCTGGCAGAGCAGGGGCAGGTGGAGGAACTCCGCGCCCGTGCTGCTACCGGTAACCCATACGCCGCCCACCGGCTGGTCGGCTTGCTGGCCAGACAGGGGCCAGCCGAACAAGCAAAGCAACTGCGTCGCTTCGGGGTGCCGGCAGAGGAGGACTGATGTGGAACTAATGTAAGAGCCTGCTGACAAAGGGATTTGGTGTGAGGTTTGGGTCAGCAGAGCGCAGGGGTGTGGTCATCATCGGGTTGTTGACTCGCGAACCAGCCCCGGCCGCAGCGAGAATCAGCATCATCGGAGCAGGTCCCGGTGGCCTCACCTGTGCTCGCATCCTGCAGAAGCACGGCATTCCTGTGACGGTCTACGACCGCGACACCCACCCGGCGGCGCGCAACCAGGGCGGCACCCTCGACCTGCACGCCGACGACGGGCAACTTGCCCTGCGCGAGGCCGGCCTGATCGAGGAGTTCTTCCGGCTGGCACGCCCGGAGGGACAGGAGATGCGCCTGTTGGATCCGACGGGGCGGATTCTGGGCCACCACGTCCCAGCCGAAGACGAGCTCTTCAAACCGGAGATCGACCGGGGCCAGTTGCGCGATCTGCTGCTCAGTTCGCTGGAGCCGGGGACCGTACAGTGGGGCCGCGCCGTCGAGAAGGTCAGCTGGCCGGCTCCACCACGGTCGCCGACGCCATCGCCACCTACGAAAAGACCATGCTCCCCCGTGCGGCGGACACGGCCCGGATCCTCGAAAACGGTGCCGAGGCCCTGCTCGAGCGACACGACAGCGGCGAAATCGCAGGATTCGGCCCGCCCCAGCGCTGACCGGTCAACCGATACCGACCCCTACCCAGACACCTCAACCGCTCCTGAGCGCTGAGCAGGCGGTGGAGCGGCCGATTTCGAGAGTGCACGCGGCCTCGGTGACCGAGACGCCGTCGTTGACCAGGCGGCGCAGCGTCGCCAGTCCGGCGGGGCCGATGACAGCCCTGCTTCGGGAGGGTCTCCTTGCGCCTACAGCCGGGCCGGAGTCGCGTCCGGGCGCGTACGACAGGTTGCGCGCCGTCGTTGCCGGGTAGAGGCACGTCAGGACACCACTACGCGACACTCGCGGCAAGGGCTGACAACTCTTCCAGCCTCCGCGATGACTCCTCATCGTCGGGAGTCATCACCATCAGCCGGTGGCCCGTCTCCGTGACGTCGGTGGAGACAAAGTTCAGCTGGAGAAGCCCCACAAGCGGACTCTCGAGGCGTTTCACCTCGTAGTGCTGGAGAAGCACATCGTGGCGGCTCCACAATTGCGCGAATTCGTCCGACTGCTCCAGCAGCCGCGCGACCACGCTCGAGGTATCCGCTCCTGCCGTCCCGGCACTCGCCGCGGCACGCATCCTCGCCACCATCCTGGTCGCGACGATGTCGTCATCGACGTACCGGCTGCGCCAGTCCGGGTCCGTGAAGAATTGCATAGCGCAGTTCCGTTCACCGGATGGGATCAGGTCCATGTCGGTGAAGAGGTACTGGTAGGCGCGGTTGTACGCCACCACATCGAACAAGGGCGTTTGCAGACACGCGGGATAGGGATCCAGCTTGTCCAGCACCGGCTGGAAGGCCGTCAGCAGAGCCGGGTCGCATACGACCGGATCGGTGGGCGGTGTCCGCACGCCGGCAAGCCTCTGCAAGTGTTGCGTTTCCGCCTCATCCAAATGCAATGCCCGGCCGACCGCTCTGAGCACTTGCATGCTGACATTAATCGGCCGACCCTGTTCGAGCCAGGTGTACCACGTAACCCCCACCCCTGCGAGCACTGCGACCTCCTCACGCCGTAGGCCCGGCGTGCGACGTCGTCCGGTAGCCGGAAGCCCGACCCTGTCGGGACTCAACCGCTCGCGTCGGGTGCGGAGGAAGTCGCCGAGCTCACGCCGGGCGATCGGGGAGATCGTGTCGGTCATGACTCCATACTGCTGCACCCAAGGTTCCCCAGCCAGGTTCGGCTACTACCCCCATAAACAGGCTTCTGGTACCCGGATCCGCGAACACGCAGGCTCGACACGTGACCACAGCTTCCACCCCGCACACCGATTCAACCCCAACGATCCCATCCCAACCACGAACGCTCGGGCTTCCCGGACTCCTCGCCACCCTCTCCGCTCTGCTCCTCGCGGTGGTCAGCTTCGCCGCCGCGGGCATCGCCGTCCCCGACATCGGCGCATCACTGCACGCCTCCCCTGCCGAGCAATCGCTCGTGGTCTCGGTGTACTCACTCAGCTTCGCGGTGCCGATGGTACTCGGCGGCCGCCTCGGTGACCTCTACGGACGCCGCCGCCTGTTCCTCCTCGGCATGGCCGGCTTCACCCTCTTCTCCCTGATGGCGGCCCTCTCCCCCATCATCATCGTCCTGATCGCCGCGCGCGCCCTCACCGGCATCTCCGCAGCAGCGATGGTTCCTCAGGTGCTCGCAACGATCACCGCATCGACGCAGGGGCGCGAACGCGCCAGAGCGGTCGCGTTGTTCGGAGCCACCGCGGGAGGCGCAACAGCGATCGGGCAGGTCCTCGGCGGAGTGCTGCTCTCCGTCCCGCTCCTCGGCGCCGGCTGGCGCATGGTGTTCGCAGTGAGTGTCATCATGGGTGTCGTCGCGTTTCTCGCTGCCCTGCGCTGGGTGCCAGCAACCAGCTCTCCCGGCCACCGCTCACTTGACCTGATCGGCACCGTGCTTCTGGGCTCCGCCCTCCTCTCGTTGCTCGTCCCGCTGTCTCAGGGCGCCACGCTCGGCTGGCCCGCATGGTGCTGGGCACTGCTTGTCGCCGTCCCCGTCCTGTGCGCCGCGTTCTGGAGATGGCAGCTCCAACTGCACCGCGGCGACCGCGTCCCACTGGTCCCGCCGCCCCTCTTCCGCCTGGGTTCCTACCGCGTTGGACTCGTGATGGCACTCATGCTCCAGTCAGCCTTCGGCGCATTCACCTTCCTCTACGCCCTCACCACACAGACCGGGCTGGGATGGACCCCGATGCACGCCGCTGTCGTGCTGCTTCCATTCGCCCTCTGCTTCTTCGTCGTCTCCGTCTGGTCCGGAAAACTCGCACCGCGCTTCGGATTCCGCCGACTGCTGATCATCGGCGGAATCATCCAGGCAGCACTGCTTGCGATTACCGCGACATCGGTGTTCCTACAAGGCGCCAACCTGAACTCCTGGACTCTCGCTGCATTGCTGATCGGCGTCGGCATCGGGCAAGCGCTCATGTTCGGGCCCCTCGTGGGCGCGATGATCGCCGACGTCCCCCCGGCTTCCGCCGGGGCCGCATCAGGAGCGCTCCAGACGACACAACAAGCCGCAATGGGCCTCGGCGTCGCCGTGGCCGGCGGGCTACTCGCCGCGGTTACCGTCGGGTCAGTCGCACCTGTCGGCGTCACGTACACAACCGCGCTCGCCGTGTGCATGACCGTGCAGGCCGCCTTCGCCGTCGTCTTCGCGCTCTGCGCCCTCGCCCTCCCCCGCCGCTGATCCCACAGCTCCCTGAGCTTGTCGTTTAACCTCCGGCCTTCGCGTATGCCGTGAACGGTCATATCCGAGGGCACGAAGGGCGGTAGCGGACTGTGTCCGCCCGGGTGTGGCCTGAGGCTGTACGGCGGACGGCCACCGTCTCATCGTCGAGTTGAACGACATCGAGGAGAAGGCGGTGGCCGTGGGATCCATCTTGGCGTGCGCGACCGCGAGTGTCCCAGAACCGTGGAGGGAAGGCTCGCGTATCGAGGCGCTGGCAGAGCTGTCGGAGTTCCGCCAGGAGGTGTACGGCTGTCTCACCGCGCAGCGCGATGAGCTGTTCGAACCGGCCGAGGCGGTCTTATGCGCCGAAGGCCCGGTGCGGACCCTGGTCGGGCCGGCGCCGGTGCCCGAGCACCGGCGCGGCCACGGCGCCCTGTACGACGCGTTCAACCACGGCCATATCGAGACCGGAAGGCTGCGGCGGACGCCGGCTACGCTGCCGCTGCCGCTGCCGAGGGCGGCGGACGGCGGACGGCGGACGGCGGACGGCGGACGGCGGACGGCGGATCGTGCCGGCCGCCGACGTGACACCGTGGCTGCGCCCGGACGCGCCGACCAGCCCGCAACGGCTGTTCTGCCACACCTACGGCCGCCGCAGGAGCGACCATCAGATGATTCCGGGCCGGCCGTACTCGGTCATCGCCGACGCCGTCGCCCTCCCTGCCAGGGCCTGCTCGCCCAGCTACTCCGGTGGCGTATGAGGCACTGGGCCGGCCCCCGCTGCTACGTCAAGAACGCGACAATCTGCTCACCCGGCGGAAACACACTAACCATTAACAGCTTTCCTGAACGCCACGAATTCGGGCTCATCTGTCGGTGGCTCGTGTTTACATCTCACATAAGCCACTACGCGGCAAAACGCCACTAACATTTTCAGGGAGTCGTCATGTCTCAAGGCAGGTATTATCGGCGCGGGTATTGGTTTAATAGATCGAGGCCGAAAAGCGCGAAGGGGTCGGGCTCGCCGCCCTCGCATGGTTTTGGAGCCAGAGCGGCGATGAGCAGCCCACCCCGGCCCAGCCGCCGTCCTCGGTGTCGGAGCCCGCGTCCCCAGCCCAGGCCTCGGCCCCCGAGCAGGCCGCCGACGCCGACCAGGAGCCACCGCCACCCGCCCCGACTGGGACGCCGTGAAACGCCGCACGGGATCACTCCGGCTGTGCCTTCCCCAGCCGCGAATGCCCGCTGGGCCGGCAAAATGGTGCGCCGCCACCGTCATCGCACTCATCGCCGGCTCTTTCGCGATTCAGCTCATCAGCGTCGTTGTCGACGCGATTTTCAGCACCTGGCACATCGGGGTTCCAGCAGGAGTGTGCGCCATTCTGATAATTATCGGATGGTCTCAATGGAATGCTGTTGCCGCCCGGCACCGTTCTGCGCGGCTGCGCCATCTACAGCTGATGCTGTGATCTTCATTGATAAATGGCGGTGAATCTTCAGCGCTATCCGGACCGCTCTGTAGTGGTCGTTCGCAGCCGCAGTATTGCGGTGTTGACGTGTCAGCTGTCAAGGAGGCGTCGCGCGAAGAGCAGGGCGTCAGCTACTGAGGCGTCATCTGTGACAGCGCTGAGGGCCTCGGTCGAGGAGGCGGAGATGAATGCCTCGATCGCGTCCATGTGTTCGGGCTGCAGTCCGCGGCGTGGTGAGGGTGCGATCAGCAGGGCTCGGCCGGTTTTGGTGAATTCGCCGTGCACTGGCCCGGAGGTGGGCACTTCGACGTCGTCGGTCCAGATGAGTCGTCGCCCTTGAGCGAGGACCTGGCGTGCGGCGGCGAGTTTCGCCGCTGTCGCGGCGGTGTCGGTGAGGTGATCGGACCAGGCGCGGTCCAGCCGGGGTAGGGCGAACAGTCGTTCCACTTGGTCGGCGTCGGGGCACCAGGTGCTGCACCAGCGAATCTCGACGGTGCCCGCGTGGTGCAGCGTGCGGATGCGTTCGAGCAGGGCCGGCGCCCAGCGCATACGGTACGCCTCGCCGGCGGAGTAGGCATTGCCACTGCGTGGGGCGGCGCCCCAGCCGGGCCGGGAGACGTTGATCACCCCGTCGACGTCGAGTAACCACACCGGTCGGCTCATCGGTCTGGGTGCCCGTCGTGCCGGTGGTCCAACGAGGGTGAGGTGACGACGCTCATGATTCGTCTCCTGTGGGTTGTGGGGTGAGGTGACCTTGATCTGGTGGATAGTGCCCACGGCGGCCCTGCTCCCTCGACGTACCCGGCGGCGACGCGCATCACTAGCGGCGCGATCACCGATACGGGACGGTTCCGGGACCACTCCGGACAGATCGCGGCCAGCGCCCGATCGATGGACAAGGGTGCCGACGGGCGGCCGATGCACTCGGCGCCATGCGTAGCCGACTCGGTGATCTCGTGGCCGTCAGGCACAGCGGAGCCGCCAGACCCGCCGATAGCCTGCTCCCCGCGCGTCGCGGTGAGTTCAGCCAAGCCATTGCAAGCCAGGACCGGCCGCCGACGCTTGTGGAGTTTCCAGGCCACTGCCGCAGAGCTGGCCGTGATCGACGCCTTGAGAGGCAGCACAAGCGTGGATTCCTGTTCCGAGCCGATTAGGAGTGAGTGGCCTCGGTGACGGGGCGAGTAGTGCTCCACAGCCGTATTGTGCCGTCTTCGCTCCCGGCGGCGAGGGTTTTGCCGTCCGGGCTGAAGACCACCTCGTAGATGTTCTCGGTGTTGCTGGTGAGGATGGTGGGTTCGCGGCCGGCCACGTCCCACAGCCGCACCGTGTCGTCGAGGCCGCCGGCGGCGAGGGTCTTGCCGTCCGGGCTGAAGGCCACCGAGGAGACGGCGCCGGTGTAGCCGCTGAGGGTGGTGGCGGTTTCGCGGCCGGCCACGTCCCACACGAGTACCCAGCCGTCGTCGCTGCCGGTGGCGAGGAATTTGCCGTCCGGGCTGAAAGCCACCGAGCGGACATAGGCGGTGTGGCCGCTGAGGGTGGCGGTGACAACGGTTTTGCGGCCGGCCACGTCCCACAGCCGCACCTCTCCGTTGATGCTGCCGGCGGTGGCGAGGGTTTTGCCGTCCGGGCTGAAGGCCATCGAGTGGAACCAGTCGCTGGTGTGGCTGTCGAGGGTGGCAATGGTTTTGCGGCCGGCCACGTCCCATAACTGCACCGTGTCGCTGCCGCCGGTGGCGAGGATCTTACCGTCCGGGCTGAAGGCCATCGAGTAGACGGGGCTGCTGGTGAGGGCGGCGGTGGCAACGGTTTTGCGGCCGGTCACGCCCCACAGCCGCACCGTGCCGTCGAGGCCACCGGCGGTGGCGAGGGTTTTACCGTCCGGGCTGAAGACCACCGAGTAGACGATGCTGGTGTGGCTGGGGAGGGTGGCAATGGTTTTACGGCCGGCCACGTTCCACAACCGCACTGTGTCGTCGTGGCCGCCGGCGGCGAGGATCTTGCCGTCCGGGCTGAAGGCCATCGAGTAGACGGTGCCGATGTAGCCGGTGAGGGTGGCGGTCGGGGGGAGTTCGGGGGTGGCGGTCGGTGGGAGTTCGAGGGTGGCGCTTGGGGGGAGCTCGATGGTGCGGGCGAGAGCGATCGCGACCGGCACGCCGACCGCGGCCAGGGCCCCGAGTCCGCCCAGGAGCAGGACACGGCGCCGGGACAGCCGCCGATCCGCGGTGTGGGGCGGCGGCAGGGGGGTCAACCGGTTGTTCTCCAGGTGGAGCGTGCTCAGGTGGGGAAGGTTTCCCAACGACTCGGGGAGGGCGATCAGCTGGTTGTTCTCCAGGTGGAGCGTGCTCAGGTGGGAGAGGTTTCCCAGCCACTCGGGAACAGCGGTCAGTTCGTTGTTCTCCAGGTGGAGCACGGTGAGGTGGGTGAGGCCGCCGAGCGACTCGGGCACCGTCCTCAGGCCGAGCCCGGACAGATCGAGCGTGCTCGACCTGTCGCGCAGGCACTCGTCGATCCGCTTTTCAGCGATCATCCGGCCGTTTCCGGACACCGTCACGATCTCGCTCCTCACCGTTGCTCACCTGCCCGCCCCAACCCCTGTCGCGTCGGGCCGCGGGAGTCGAGGACGAAGCTACGGACCGGCACTGGGAACCGGCTTGGAGATCATTGGGACGGCCCCGGGCCGTGCCTGGCCGCCCGCTGTGAAGCTCACGACCAAAGATCGTTAGAGGTTTCCCAGCTCGGACAGGAGCTTCCCGATCCAGGTGAACAGGCGCCCGACCCGGCGAAAGGGCCACAGGATCCACACGAAGAACCGCATCAGAAAGGTAAGGATGGCTTCCGGACTCAGCGACCGCAGGGTCCAGCACCAGCCACGGTGCCCCTGCCTGCGATGCACCACGAACGAGCCCAGGAGGACCTGGAGAAGCGGAAACCCGTGAGTTCCGCCGGCGAAACCTTCAGCGGGAGTGAATCGGGTTCGAACTCATAGGAGGTCCTTGTTACGATGGGTGCCATGATTGAGGTCGACAGAATCTAGCCACCGAACTGCCGGTGGCTTTCATCCGTGTGGGCGATGCCCACGCTGGTGAATGACCGTTCTCCTAGCGCAGCAGCGTGAGTCCGCCCGTCCGAGGCGTTGACACCTCTGCGTGAAACGTGCCGGCACGTTCGCACCGCACCGACCTCGGTCCCCGGTTTGTGCCTGCGAACGCGCGCGACTTCGATCCTCCCCGTGCCATCCATCCATCGCCCAGCACTCGGGCAGCGGCCCAGTTCCGCAGACAGATGGTGCCCCGGCAGCACTGATCGAATCTCTCGCCGCAGTGACTCACGGCCCGTGGTCGGTTGTCCCGCCAGTTCCGTTGGCATTCGCAACCACTCACGAAAGGCCATGGCCATGCAGCACCGCACGTCGCGTTCCCGCACCCGTCACCGTCGCGCTCACTGGAAGACGAGCGCCCCGACGCTCACCACCTGCACGAATCCCGCCTGCGGCAAGCCCACCCCGCCACACCGCGCATGCCGGCACTGCGGCGTCTACCGGGGTCGTGAGGTCTTGCCTCCGACGGGCGGTGACACGTGAGCACTGTCCTGACCACGAGGAGCCGCTGGATGCGCATTCGCGACCATCTCGCACAGACCGGTGCACCTGCGTTCCGCTTTGGTCAGCTCATCGCCGCGTGGCAGAGCTCGACGGCCGAGACCTTCGCCGACGTTCATGCGCTGCCTGCCGGCCTGCGTGCCGATCTCGCGGAACGATTCGGTCCACGGCTGCACCCCCTGACCCCGCTGGAAGTCCAACGAGACGAACAGGTTGAGAAGGTGCTATTCGCATCCGAAAGCGGCGCCCGCATCGAGACCGTCGTGTCTCACTATCGAGCCGGATGGGACTCCATGTGCATCTCGTCGCAGGCCGGGTGCGGCCTGGGCTGCACCTTCTGCTCCACCGGCGCGGTGGGCCTGGTCCGCAACCTCACTGCCGACGAGATCGTCGCCCAGATGATGCACCCGCACTGGACCCGCGAAGGGCTGCCCCGACCCGCGAGTGTCGCGTTCATGGGGATGGGAGAGGCGCTCGCCAACCCTCACGTGTTCGACGCGCTCACCCTGCTGACCGACGCGGGCTACGCGGGGATGTCCGCACGACGGGTGACCGTGTCCACCGTGGGGTTCGCGCCGAACCTCACCCGCCTGGTCGACGAGCACCCACAGGTGACGATCACCCTGTCCGTGCACTCACCGTTCGCGCAGGAGCGTGCCCGCATCATCCCGCTCGAGGAACGCTTTCCGCTCCCGCAGAGCCTCGACATCCTCGACCGGCACGCCGCCACGAGCCGCCGAAAGGTCTACCTCGCCTATCTGCTCATCGCCGGCGTCAACGACAGCGACGACCATCTCGCTGCTCTCGCCGAACTGGTCCGTGCGCGCTCTCGGCCCGAGCTGTTCCACGTCAGCGTCATCCGCTACAACGAGGCGGCAGGAGCGCCGCCGGACTACCGAGCCCCGTCCTCCATCCGAGTAGACGAGTTCGTGCGCGGGCTGACCGTGCGCGGCGTGCACGCGACGAGGCGACGGCAGTTCGGCACCGGCATTGATGCCGCTTGCGGTCAGCTCCACGCCAAATACCTCGCGGCGGACCCCACCATCGCCGCTCCCGTCAACACCGAACCGGTCCCCGTCACGCCCTTCCGCGACTGACGGGAAGAAGGAAGAGAAACATCACCCATGTCCACGAAGTCCGCCATCACTTTCCGCGATCTGACCTTCGAATGGCCAGACGGCACGGTTGCACTCTCGGGCGTCAACGGCACCTTCAGCACCGGCCGCACCGGCTTGATCGGGCGCAACGGTGCCGGGAAGTCGACGCTGCTGCGGCTGATCGCAGGCATCCTGCAGCCGACCGTCGGCCAGATCGACACCATCGGCGAGGTCGGTTACCTGCCCCAGACGCTCACGCTCCGGCAAGAGGCGACGATCGCCGAGCTCCTCGGGATCGATGGGATCATCGCCGCGATGAGGGCCATCGAGTCCGGCGACGTCGACGAGCGCCACTTCGACACGATCGGCGATGACTGGGACATCGAGTCCCGCGCCGACGAAGCCCTACATCAGATCGGATTCACCGCCGGAGACCTCGACCGCCGCGTGGCCGAGGTCTCCGGCGGTGAGGCGATGCTCATCGCCATCACCGGGCTGCGCGTCCGCCGCACTCCGATCACCCTGCTCGACGAGCCCACGAACAACCTCGACCTGCCTACCCGCGCCAAGCTCGCCGACTTCGTCGACCAGTGGCCGGGGACCCTCGTCGTGGTCAGCCACGACCTCGAACTGCTGGAGCACATGGAGAACACCGTCGAGCTCTACGGCTGCACCCTCGACACCTTCGGCGGCCCTTACAGCGCCTGGAAGGAATACCAGGAGCAAGAGCAGGCGGCGGCGGTCCAAGCCGCGCGGTCGGCCCAGCAGGCGCTCAAGGTCGAGAAGCGGCAGCGCGTCGAGGCGGAGACGAAGCTGGCGCGCAGGGAACGCACTGCGAAGAAGACCCAGAGGGACGGCGGCATCCCGAAGATCCTGGCGGGCAACCGTGCCAGCAAGGCCCAGGCGTCCGCAGGCTCGTTGCGCTCCACGCTCGACAACAAGGTCCAGGCGGCCCAGGCCGCAGTCGACGCCGCGGACGCCCGCGTACGCGAGGAGGAGCACATCACCCTCGTCCTGCCTGATCCCGACGTTCCGCGCGGAAGGCGCCTCGCGGAGCTGCATGACCAGGACCGCGCCTTCGTGATCCAAGGGCCGGAGCGGGTCGCGCTTGTCGGGGCGAACGGCACCGGAAAGTCGACTTTGATCGAGCAGCTCATCCGCGGCACGGCTCCCGCGCCCGATCGGCCGCATGGACGTCTCCTGACCGAGCTCGTCGGCTACCTCCCCCAGCGTCTCGACGGGCTCGACGACGATGCGAGCGCGATGGCGAATGTGCAGTCGGTCGCCCCTGGGACGCCGGCAGGCACCATCCGCAACCAGCTCGCCCGGCTTCTTCTGCGGGGCGACAGCGCCGATCGTCCAGTGCGTACGCTATCCGGCGGCGAGCGGTTCCGCGTCTCCCTCGCGCGACTCCTCTTGTCGGAGCCGCCGGCTCAGCTGCTGGTCCTGGATGAGCCCACCAACAATCTCGATATCGCCAGCGTCGAGCAGCTCGCGGAGGCCCTCGATGCGTACCGCGGGGCCCTTCTCGTCGTCAGCCACGACTTCGCGTTCCTCGAGCGGATTGGAGCCGACACTGCCATCGAGCTCGGCAGGGACGGCCGTATGCATCAACGCCGAGACCTGAACATCTGATGGTCTTGGATCGAGCGTGACCAGGCGTTAAGGAGCAGGCAGGTCGTAGGCCGGCTGACCCACCTGCTCCTTCGCGGGAAACCTTCCACATACCGATTCATGCACACCGGCCATCGAGACCATCGCCCGGCCAGGCAGCCTGCACACTGTGGTCTTCCACTCCGCCCCTGCCCCCGAAGACGAAGGGCGGCGGGAGACCATCGCCGCCATCGTCAGGGCGCTGCGGCGTGGGATGGACGAGGGCGCGTTCCGCCAGGTCGACCCGCATGCCGCGGCCACGATCCTGTTCACCGTCCTGTACGGCGCCGCGGACGCGATCGCCGCAGGCGAGCAACCACAGCGGTGGCGGGCGGCCGTACGCGACCTGCCCCGTCACCGGCTTGCGGTCACACGTCCCAGGTGACCGGGAGGCTCTTCAATCGCAGCGGCGAACCGCCGGTCATGACGGGACTGGGTGACGGCATGCCGGCCGTACCTCGACGAAGAGCGCCGCTGGTTTGACCTTGACGCTGCGTCAACTTCTAGCATCGGGGCCATGTCGATCACTGTTCTTGACACCTACTCCGCCATGCGGCGGATCCTGCTGGCCCCGGTCGCGGACCGCGCTGACCTGCTGCGTTCGATGCTGGAGCCCAACAGCGGCATGTACCGCTACCACCCCGGCGAGGTCGACCTGGTGGCCATACACCTCGCAACGTCCGGGTTCCCCATCGACCGCGACGAGGAGCGTTGCCTCGACGCGCTCGAAACCCTGGCGGCGGCCGGGGCCTGGGAGCGGATGCAACGCGCGCTCGACGACGCTCTCGCCGTACTGCTGGAGGCGACGCCGGGGCTGGAGGCCCCGGACATCACCGTGCTGTTCGTCCTCGGCGATCCGGGTGACGAACACTTCATGGGTCCCTGCCAAGGATTGACCGGGTTCGGCGGCATCTCGGGCAACATCGCCATCACGTTCTGGCCCTTCCCCGAGAACGTGGAGCGGCTGGAGGCCACCGCCGTGCACGAACTCCACCACAACCTGCGGTGGAGCCCGGGCGGGGTGGTGTGGGACCCGATGACCGTCACGGTCGGCGAGCACATCGTCGGCGAGGGCCTGGCCGACGCCTTCGCCCGTCAGCTCTACGGCGACGAACTTGGCCCCGCCCGCATCGGCGTGCCGCACCTGCACGACGACGAGGTCTTCGCCAAGGTGCTCACCGGGCTCGACGTGACAGGCATGCAGAACTTCACCGCCTGGGTGCACGGCGACCCCGGCGCCGAGCACCTCGGTGTCACCCCGGTGGGATTGCCGATGGGCGCGGGGTACGCCGCGGGCAACCGGCTGGTCGACACCTACCTGGCGGCGACCGGGCAGACGGCGGCCCAAGCCCTGCACGCCGACGCCTCGGAGATCATCGCAACCACTCTCCGCCGCGGGTAACACTGGAGGGATGGAGTGGACGATCCAGGAACTCGCGGTGAGGGCCGGCATCACCAGCCGGACCCTGCGTCACTACGACCGCGTCGGGCTCCTGGTCCCGTCCCGGGTCGGCGCGAACGGGTACCGCTACTACAACCCCACCGCGGTCGCCCGGCTACAGCGGATCCTGCTCATGCGCCGGCTCGGCATGGGCTTGCCGGCCATCGCCGAGGTCTTGGCCGAGGAGGTGGACGCGCTCGACGGGCTCCGTGCCCACATCGCCGCGTTGGAAGAGGAACGCGCCCGCATCGAACGGCAGGTCCGGTCTGTGCGTCACACGCTCGAGGCTCTGCAGGCGGGGGCGGAACCGCGGATGGACGTTATGTTGGCGGGGTTCAACGACCGCTACAAGGACGAGGTGATCTCACGCTGGGGCGAGCGCGCGTTCCAAGTGAGCAACGACTGGTGGCATGGCAAGAGCCTCGACCAGCAGCGGGCCTGGAAGCAGGACACCGACGACCTCGTCGCCGCATGGGTCGCCGCAGTGAAGGCCGGGGATTCGCCGACATCGGAACACGCTCAGTCGCTGGCTGCCCGGCACGTCCGGTGGCTGAGTCAGATCCCGGGCACCCCCACCGCCGAGGGCGACCGGGAGCGCTCGATCGAGATGGTGAACGGCATTGGGGACATGTTCGTCGACGACCCCCGCTTCGCCGGCATGTACGACGACGCCGCGGGGGCGACGTTCGTCCGCGACGCACTGCACGCGTACGCGCGGACCCGGATGTAGCTCGTGTGGTTCGCAGAAATGGTCAGTTGCGCGAGGTCAGCGCCCCCTGGTCCGGTGAGGCGTTCCCCCAGGTCGCCGTTCGCAGAATCCCTCTCACAACCTCCGCGTTCCGAGAGACCGTTCCAAGACGCCGCAACCTGCACGGACGCCCTACTTGTTGGGTCGGGCCGGGGCGCGGTACTGACCTTGCGATCAGTCCGTTTCCCCGACCCGCCCGCCGAACCCGGCGTGCCCCTCACAAGGCACTGGGCTCTCCACGTGTCGTGACCGTTGGTCAGCCGCCGGCTTGGGCGGCTGCCGGTGTCGGGGTCCACGGGGTAGGAATCTTGGCCCCGCGGTAGCGGTAGCGAGTCACTGCGACGCAGGCGGCGCCGGTGAACTCGATACCGTCATAAGCGATCTTCCAGGAGCCCGGCTGACAAAATCTGCGACGCATCTCCTGCCTGCTGAGCCGGGAGTGTTTTCGGAAGATCCAGTTCGCGACGCGACGCCACCGTGGCCCGGTCGATCCCCGCAGTCCGCGCCCCGACGTTGGAGGCGACGTGCTCCCACGCGTGCACCAGAAACGCCGGGTCATAGACGAGGTTGAACAGGTCACCGAACCGGCGACCGGGATCATCGGTCGCCCAACGGTGCAACTTGATCTGCATCCTCCGTACCGCGAAGAAAGCCGAATCAGGATCCGGCCATCTGGCAGCGCCGGTATTCACCGCCGCGTCTTCGGACATTGCACTCTTCTCCTTAACTGACACGCTGCCGCCCTTCCCCAGGTGCCGGGCTCTCCCCGGCTCGGAGTACTACGACGGCTCCGTCCCATCCGCGCCCTTCGGCCGGCATCGTGCCTATCCCCACGCACCGCCCTGGTTGGACGGGTCGCGGGGAGCGAACCCGGATGGTTCCCACGTTCACTGCTGTCCGGTCGACGAGTTAGGCACCCGGCTATACCCCTGCGGCCTCGCCACGGCTACGCCGTAGTCCTTCACCGTGGCCTCCCAGCCCAGACGCGCAATGCCCGACCAGGGGTTCCCCGCCCATACCAGGCAGGTGCGCACCGCTGACCAGCCCATATCCACCGGGTTTGAGCTGGCGCGACCTCAAGAGGCGTAACAACACCGGTTCCTCGCGTATACCTTCTCGTCTCGCTCACCGGGCCCGGCCCATCCGGCAGTGCCAGGCCGACCCGACTTTGTCGAGGCTGCTCCCACCCTCACCGGCAATCCCCGGCTACGGCTGCCTCCAGCTTCACCCCACCGCTACGACGGCGGAGAGATGGACGGTCTTTCACCTCCATCCGGACAAAACAGCGCCTCGTGGCGCACTGCGGCTGGTCGCACGGACCCCTGCGACATGAGGTCGCACGTGGCGAGTGACTGCGTTGAGTGGGCCGTCTACAACCGCCCGAACAAACCGACGCGCTGGATCGTCGACCGGCACTTCGGCAGGTTCAACAAGTTCAGGAACGGCCCATAACAGACTATTGATCCAGTCAGCCATGATCGTGACGAGGCCCGCTCCGGTCGCGGTCGCCGCGCCGACTGCTGCCCTTCAGAGCAGCACCTTCAACCGGCGTCGCAACCGTCCGGAGGAGCCTTGCCCGGCACGAGACCCTGTGCCGCTTCCGACGCCTGATCCTCAACCGGGTTGCTTGGCCATGACGACCAAACCCGGCCCGCTTTGCTCATCTGCGGGGAGCCGAAGTTCGGCGACCGGGCGCAGTCCAGCCTGCTCGATCAGGTCCACGAGTTGTTCCGGTCGCCATTTGTGTGTCGTCCAACGAACGGGTACACCTCCGTAGGCCTCGGTGCGCACCGCGTCTTCGTCGCCGACGTGTGTTGCGGTGATGAAGTGTCCGCCTGGCTTCAACGCGCGCGCGAACAGGGCGAGAACCTGAGGAAGGACGTCACGGGGGAGGTTGAACAGTGACCACCACCCGAGCACGCCGCCAAGGGACGCTTCACCGAGGTCGAGGTCGGTGGCAGAGGCGACACTGAAGCGGCATTGCGGATGAAGACGGCGCGCGTTCTCGATCATGCGAGGAGAGAGGTCTACCCCGGACACGTCGAGTCCGCGTTCGGCAAGATAGGCGGTCACCGTTCCGGGTCCGCAGCCGACGTCGAGGACAGGCCCAAGCTCGCTCACGGTGTCAGCAAAGGCGTCGATCGATGCCTTGAGCCATGGATGGCTACGGATGTCGCCGACTCCCGTCGTCACCACCATGTGGGCGTAGTTGTCGGCCACCCGGTCATAGGACTCACGTACCACGTCGAGATCGGCTGGGCGGTCGATATGGTGTGCGCGCATCAGCCAACGATAGGACTGTGCGACGGCCCTGGGACTGGTACAGCGGTTAACGACAAGCCGTTGATCATGGCCTGGCTGTACCCGCAAGGGCGTTGACGCGGTTGTCGAGTTCGTCTTTCTTCAGGCGGCCCACGGCGAAGTGTTCACGCGGAATCACACAGGCGCGGTCACGTTCGGCGTCGGAAACGCGGATGTGCTTCACATCGTCCCCCTCCCCTGGCGCACGACAAATTACCCGGTTCGTCCGGCGGGTGGCATGGATGTTCACAGGATCCTTTCATCTCCTCGATATCTGCCGCGCCGGTTTGTCGGTGGGGCGATCTAATGTCCCGGCCATGACTTCAGCGACGCAGGCGTACACGTACGCCGCGCCCTCCTCCCTTGTCGACGGTCGTCTCGGATTGGCGACCTCCGGCGGGCGGGCCCTGTCCGGCCCGGCCGTGGCCCCCCGGTTCTTCAGCGGCGTGGTGACCCAGGCGGCCCCCGCCGCCGTGGCCCTGCTCGGCGTCGCCGACGTGGCGCTGGCCCGCTACCACCAGCCGCAGGCGCGGCCCGGCTGGGTGCGGGATCCGGTGGTGACGTGCGATGGAGACCGGTTGCGGTTCGAGTCGTTCTCGGCCTGTGGCGGCGTGTACGCCCGGCTTGATCTGCTGAACGGCGCGCTCGACGGCGAGGTGTTCGACCGGGGCACCACCAACGTTGACGTGAACGCGCCGCTCCGGGAGGCGCTGGCGCGCATCGGCGCGCGTGACCCGTTGCACCTGGGGGTCGGGCTCGACGAGCTGGTCGTGACCACGATGGATGGCGCGGTGGTGGAGAAGAAGGTGCCGCTGCCCGAGCGCTGGTTACGCGGCTTCGCCGAGGTGCAGGTCATCGCCTCGGGCATGGACCAGCGCGGTGAGCTGACCGGCATGGCGGCGGTGCGGTTCCTGCGCGGGCTGCCCAAGAAGGGCACGGTGTGGGTGGCGCAGGCGGGGCGGGAGCTGAAGGTCTCCGGCCGTCAGGTTCCGGGCTCGGTCCAGCTCGCCGGCCCCAACCGGCTCGGCACCCTCCTGCCGCTGCTGCGCTTCGCGAAGTCCCTCCGGGTGTACGGCCCGGCCGACGCCGCCTCCAGCGCCTGGGAGTTGGAGCTGCCGGGCATGCGCTACACGCTCACCCTCTCGCCCGAGCGCTGGCGCGGCTTCTCCGGCGAGGGCGCGGTGCTCGACGACCTGGCCACCGACGAGGCCGAGAACGACGCCGACGTGGTGGGCATGCTGCTCAACTTCGAGCCCGAGGTCGAGATCGGCCTGCTGGCCGACCGCGCGGGCATCCCCGCGGACCGGGTGCGGGCCGCGCTAACGCAGCTCGGCGTCGCCGGCCGGGTCGGCTACGACCTGTCGGAGGCCGCCCACTTCCACCGTGAGCTGCCCTATGACAAGGACAACGTGATCCTGCTCAACCCGCGGCTGGCCAAGGCGCGCAAGCTCGTCGACGCGGGCGCCGTGCACCTCGAGGGCGAGCTGGCCACCGTCCACACCTCGGGCGGCGCGCGCCGGGTCTCGCTGGCCGACGGATCCTGTACCTGCGAGTGGTGGTGGGACCATCGCGGCTCCCGTGGGCCGTGCAAACACGTGCTGGCCGCCCGGATCGTCGCCCGCGCCGCCGTGGAGGTCTCCCGATGACCCTCTGGACGGAGCTCTGCGACCTGGTCACCCGCAACCAGGTCACCCGCCTGGCCGACCGGCTGGTCACGCTCACCGAGGAGGAGCGCGCCGAGCTGGGCGGGCGGTTGCCCGGCCTCGTCAAGGAGCTGCGCCGTGTCCGCACCGAGCAGGTGCGCGCCCATCATCCCGACGACTTCGAGGAGATGGCCTCCTGGGAGGTCGGCGACCTGCTCGACAGACTGGCCGACGCGCTGCTGCTGACCGGTGTCGGCGTCATCACCGGCCCGGCGGCCGCGGTGACGTGGATGACCGGCCGCGACGTCAACCGCCGCTGGGCCGAGGACCCCGACGTCGCCCAGGTGTGCCGGGTGGCGGCCACCCGGCCCCGGGAGTGGCGTCGTGATGTCGCGGTCCGGCTGGCCCAGCGGGTGCGCCGTCCCGCCGACCGCATCGCACCGCTGGCCGTGGCGCTGCTGCGTGAGTCCGGCGCCGTGCCGCCCGACCACGACCCGCTGGTGGCCGCCTGGCTGGCCGCGCCGAGCGTGGCCGATGACCCGCTGACCCCCGTGCTGCTGCCCCGTGTCTTCGACGCCGACGGCGCGGGCCGCGCCCTCCGTGACGAGCGGCTGGAGCCCCGGCCAACCCGCTGGCTGGCCGCCGCCGCCCGCGAGCTGCCCAGGGAGCAGGTGCTCGACGGTTGCGTGAGCCGTTTCCTGCGCGGCGGCGAGGCGCAGGACCTGCGGTTCTTCGTCCGGCTGCACATGCTCCTCGACCCCACGCCCGCAGAGTCCGCGCCCCGCCTGCGCGACTACCTGCGGTTGTTGCCGTCGGCTCCGGGCACGGTCGCCGAGCTGGCCGCCGGGCAGGTGCGCGGGGCGATGCCGCTCGACCACGCCGACCTGGTCGAGGCGGTCGACGCGCTCACCTTCCGGGACGAGGCCAAGCTCGCCGCCACGGGCCTGCGCTGGCTCGACCAGGCGATCCGGGCCACGCCCGAGGCGGCCGCCGATTTCGTGACCGCGCTGACCACGGCATACGCGCACAAGTCCTTCGACGTGCGCAACCGCGCGGCCGAGCTGACCCTGAAATACGCCGACCTGTTCGCCGACCACACCGGGGCGATCCTCGACGGCGTCCGCCACCTCCCCGCCGGCCTGGGCGCGAAGCTGGCCGAGCAGTTCGGCGGGGAGACCCCGGTCGAGGAACTGCTGGAGCAGAAGGAGTTCCCGCCGCTGCCCGAGCTGCCGGAGGCGCGGCGGTTCCCCGAGCCGTCGATCTCCCCCAACTACCACGAGCGCTGGATCGGCCAGGAGCGCTGGCTGGCGGCCTTCGTCGCCGGGATCGCCGACGACCGGGCGAAACTGCGCCGCAAGCTCAAGCCCCACGTCGAGCAGGACCAGGGCTACTGGCGGTCCAGGGAGGTGCGCCTCGACCCCGATGACTGGCAGTCGGCGCTGTCCGCCGAGCTCGTCACCCCCGGCAGCGTGCCGGAGCTACCGCCGATCAGGCCGGAGAAGTTCTGGGACGACGCGAACCACTCCGTGGGAGTGCGCACCCTCACCCGTGGCGAGGAGCCCGACCCGGAGCCGAGGCCCCGGCGGATCATGGTGGGCGGCGCCTACCGGCCTGGCCGCTACCTCGACGACGACACCCCGCTGCGCGCCTTCTTCATCACCTGGACCAGCGACGACGGCCCGGACGGGGCGGTGGCCCACGAGGGCGACCGGCAGATCCCCTTCGCCAGGGGCCGGATCCACCTGTACGGCTCCCCCACCGACGTCGAGCAGCCGTGGTATTTCGGCGCCGACGACGAGGACGAGGACGAGGACGAGGAGATCTACGACGACAGACTGCCGGATCGCCTCCATCCGGTGCGGACGAGGCCTGGCGTCTTGTACGACGACTCCGTGGAGGCCATGCCGTCCTTCATCCTCGACCACGCCTACGAGCGCATGGCCGAGCTCGGCGTGGCCCCCGCCCGGATCGCGGCGATGCGGGCGGAGGAGCAGGTACCCCCGCCAGGCCCAAGCGAGCCGCTCGTGGAGGTGACCGTCGTCTTCGTCCCACCCCGGCTGCGTTCCTTCATGCCCAAGGAGTTGCCCGAGCACGACGAGTGGCGGCGGCGCAACCAGCTGCCCCACCCCAATCGCGTCTCCCCGCCCCACGATTTCCTGCTGCACCGCTACGCGGAACTCGCCGAGGCCCTCCGAAACGGCACCCTGCCGCCCGTGCTGCTGGCCACGCCGACCTGGATGAGCGGCCACCTCGACCCCGACGTGCTGGTCGACCGGCTGGAGACCTGCGCCGCCGCCGGAGTGGAGCCGCCCCTGGCCGACCTGGCACAGGCGCTGCTGCGGTTGCCCCGGGGCAGTCACCAGGCCGCGGCCGACCGGGCCGCCAAGGTCGACTCGGAGGCGGCGCGCTCGGCCGCCCGCTGGCTCGCCGGTGACGGCATGGCCGACCCTGAGTGCGGCCACGTGTGGCGCCACATGGTGGACGCGTCCATGGTCGAGTTCGGCGACGGCGAACCGGAGCACTTCACCGAGGTCAGGCTGCAGCCGGTGTTGCGGGTGACGGCCCCGACCGGCCATCGACTGATCGACGAGGTGCTGCTGCGCCAGCCGTTCGATTGGACGGTCGACGAGTTCAGCGGCACGCTCCGGGCGTGGCCCGCCATGCTGCCCTCGCACCGCGAGGTCGTGGCCGTCAACTTCCTGCCCTTCCTGCTGCGCGGCCGCTGGGGCGCGTGGGTGACGCCCACGGAGATCACCGGCCTGGAGATCGCCCAGGGCCCGATGGGCGAGTCCACGGCGGTGATCCTCGCCTTTCTCCTGGCTGACAGCGTGCCCGGCATGATCCCGCTGGTCCTGGGCGTGGCCGCCAGGGGCGAGCTGCCCGCCGAGGCGATCGGCCGCCAGCTCGCGCTGGTGCTGCGCCGCACCTGGCGGGAGACCCGCCCCGCCATCGCGGCCCTGACCGAGCTGGCCGACGCCGGCGGCCACCACGAGGTGTGGCGCATCCTGCGCGCTCTGCTGCCCGGGATGCTGCCGGGCGAGGGGCAGCGCATCACCGTGACCCACGCCGAACTCGTCGCCTTCGCCGCCGACGTGGCACGCTGGACCGGCGCGCGCGGGGAGATCCCGGTCGTCGCCGAGTTCGCGCGCAGCCGCCGGACGATCCGCTTCGTCCACGAGTGCAAGCGCCTTCACGCCCAGCTCACCGGAGCCACGTCATGACCTCTGACGACATCCGTACCGAGATCAGGAATCTCGTGCTCAACCACGACGCCGAGGGTCTGGCGTTGCGGTTGCCGAAGCTCACCGACGCCGAGCGGGCCACCGTCGCTGCCGGGTTGCCGGGCCTGCTCGCCGAGCTTCGCGAGAGCCCGCTGCTGGCCGCCACCGTCGGCTGGGACGCCTTCGACTGGACCGCCGACGAGCAGGTCACCGGCCGGTCCGAGGTGCTGATGATGGTGGGCGCGGCGACCATTCCCGGCCCGGCCGGGGTGGTCACCTGGCTGATGAAGCGCGACCTCAATCCCCGCTGGTCCGGCGCGCCGAGCCCGCACCGGCTGGTGAAGGCGGTCTCCGGTCGCCCGGTGGCCTGGCGTGCCGATCTGGCGGTACGGCTCGCGCGCCGCATCCGTCGTCCCGACGACCGGATCGTGCCGCTGGCCTTGGAATTGCTGCGCGACGGCGAGGCCGCCCCACCCGACCACGAGCCGCTGGTGGCGGCCTGGTTGTCGGCGGTGGGCGTGGCCAAGGACCCGCTGACGCCCCACCTGCTTCCGAAGATCTTCGAGGCGGCCGGCGCGGGCCGGGCGCTGGTCAACGAGACGCTCACCCCGAAGCCGTCCCGCTGGCTGGCCCTGGCCGCCCGCACACTGTCGCGCGAGCAGATCATCACCGGCTGCGTGAGCCGTTTCCTGCTCGGCGGCGACGCGCAGGACCTGCGTTTTTTCGTCCGGCTGCACACGCTCGTGGCGCCCACGCCAGAGGAGTCGGCCGTGCGGCTGCGCGACTACCTGCGTCTGCTGCCCGCCGCGCCGGGCCCGGTAGCCGAGCTGGCCTGGCAGCAGGTGCGCCAGGCGCGGCTCGACCCGGCGGACGTCGCCGAGGCCATCGAGGCGATGACCTTCCGCCAAGAGGCCAAGCTCGCCGTGAAGGGCCTGACCTGGCTCGACCGCGACCTCGCCACCACACCGGAACGTGTGGCCGACCACGTCACCGCGCTGACCAACGCGTACGCGCACGCCTCTCACGAGGTGCGCGACCGCGCGGTCACCCTCACCCTCAAGCACGCCGACCACCTCACCGACCCCGCCCCGATCCTGGAGTCGGCCGAACTGCTGCCCCCGGCCTCAGCCCGGCAGCTCTTCGAGCGCTTCACCGAAGGCTGGACCAGCGACTTCACCCCCGGCCGCCTGCCCGAGGCCACCGTCCCCGGCCCGTTCCCCACCTCCGGCCTGGAGAGCGGCCCGCCGGAGGAGATCGGCTGGATCGACGTCGAGGCGTGGCTGGCGGCGGTCACGCGGGAGGCACATACGAGCCCGGACTCCCTGAAGGAAACGCTGGCTCGGCGGTTCGGCGAACACCTGCGGCCGGTGCTCTACGACGCGCCGACGTGGCACTCCCCGCGTGACTGGTGCACCGCGCTGGCCAGGGAACTCGTCAACCCCGGCGAAGATCCGGGGCCGCCCATGTCCCGTCCGCCGAGGCAGCGCCCGTCGTACCGGAAGACGATCTCCGAGGAGCAGCGGGCCGACGCGGAGCAGGCCTTCCCCGGCCTGTCCGGCGATCTCGGGCAGGCCCTGTACGACGGCATGGTGAACGTCGCGGCCACGGCCTTCCAGCTGTTCCCCGGCCTCCGCACGGTCGTCCCGCTCCACGAGATGCCCGACTACGTACAAGAGGAGATCCTGCGGACGATCGACGTCCAGACCGACCTCTACGACCTGAAGGCGCGACCTGCCCCCGCTCCCTGGAACCGCCTCCCCCACCTGCGAGAGTGCGCCCGCCCCCACGCCTTCCTCCTGTCCCGCCTCGACGAACTCCTGCGCGCGGCGAAGGCCGGAGCCCTGCCCCCGGTACTGCTGGCCACCCCCACCCGCGCCGACGGCCACCTCGCCCCCGAGACCTTGCTCGACCGCCTGGCCGTGTGCGCGGAATCCGGCTGCGAACCGCTCCCGCTGGACGTGGCACAGGCCCTGTTGCGCCTCCCGCCCAATCCCGCCCCCGACCTGGCCGAACGCGCGAAGGGCATCGGCTCGGCGGCGGCTGCGGTGGTGGCCCGCTGGTTCGAGCGCGGCGCGCCCCCACCACCGGAGGTGGAGCTGACCTGGACCCTCGACCTCGGCTCCCGCGTCGTGCCCTACGACGACCATCTCCTCGACCAGCGCGGCATCGCCAATGTGAGCTGGCAACCCGTGGAGCCCACCGGTCTCGCCCACCTCGACGCCCTGCTGACCGTGCCCGAGATGCGCCCGTTCCGGCGCGTGTCACGTCACTTCTGGCCCGGTATGACGCCCCACCACCGGGAGCTCGCGGCGGCCCATCTGGCGATCGGCCTGATCGACCGTTTCGACCCGCCCGACATCGCGATCGACGACCTCCGCAACCTGACCCTGGCCGAAGGCACGTCCGGCCCGGCGACGGCCCTGGTGCTGGCCTACTTCCTTACCGTGGAGGGCGACGACGCGGTGCCCCCACTGCTTCAGCTGGCGGCCAAGGGCGCGCTCCCCGCCGCCGAGACGGGCCGCCTGCTGGGCCTCTTCGGCCGCCGCACCCGCTACGAGGCCGACCCCGCGTTGCCCTCACTGGAACTGGCCGCCAAGCAGGGCGCGCACGCCGAGGTATGGACGATCTTGCGCCACTTCCTGGCCGTCTTCCTTCCGAGGGAGGGCGAGCGGGCCCGGCGTCCGCACACCGACGCCGTCGTGCTGGCCACCGACATCGCCGCGTGGGCCGGCGCGCGGGGCGAGATCCCCGAGGTGGCCGCCCACGCGAAGAAGCGCGGTTCGACCTCGCTGACCCGGGCCTGTCGGAGCCTCCACCAGTTCCTGACCCGGGAGGCCTGATCGGCTCAGCGGCGGCGGAAGGGTCGGCGGCCGAGTCGTTTCATTTCGTACACGGTCAGGATGACGCGGCAGTGCGGGGCGTGCGCCTTGATCTGGCGGGCCAGGGCGAGCGCGGCCTCGAACTGGGCGTCCTCCTCCCGAAGCTGACGTTGGGTCTTCTGCTTGTCGGTGCTGACCCGGACCAAGCCGAGGAGCGCCTTTCGTTCGTCAAACGTGTTGCTCTGGGGAGAGGTCCCGGTAGTGTCGGCGAAATTTTCAACGGATACGCAGGTCAAAGCTCCCTTAAGGACCCTCGGGCACAGCTTGGAAGGCGAGCAGCTGATCTGCATATCCGTTGTTTCCTGCGTCGTTACTACTGGGACCCCGTGTTGGCCGGACAAAAGGTGGTATTACTTTGAGTTACCTGGCCACCCAATTGCGTCACGGAAAAGCGCAGCCGCGAGGGGCCGCTCCAGTGCGCAGTCGGCCGTCTGCCGGCCCGACGAAGCACCGTTCCGTCAGGACGCGACGTCACCAACAGGGCCGGGGCCGTGCGCGCCGGTCTCCGCAGGAGGAGAGTCTGTGATCTCGAAGAGCAAGAAGAACGCCCGCTCCATGGCCGTGGCGCTCGCCGCAACCGCCGCCTTCACCATCACCATCCCGGGCGGCACCGCCTTCGCCATCGACCACGTCCAATGCGTTGGTGGCGAGAACTTCCTGAAGATCTGGTCGCACCTCGACGGCCGCCAGAGCGTCGACTGCTACGCCAACAGCGGAAAGACCGACTTCGGCGGATGGTGGGTCGACCGGATCTCCACGGGCAACAACGACCTGATCTACTACGACGCCAACGGCGACTCGGTGAAGATCGAGCGCTGGCACGACATCACCTTCCCGAACCGCCCTCCGAAGGTCGTCGCCATCCAGATCGTGTGACACGTTGACATTCGGCTGCCGCCGGAATCGCCGGCCGGTCACGCCCCGCAGGCGTGACCGGCGGCGGGCAGTGCGACAGGCCGGGCCAGGGCGAGACCGGCGGGCACCGTGGGATGCGGGTGGGCTACCTACCGGGGCGGCGAGGCAGTCCGCCGGTTCCGCACACGACTCCCGAGACCAGCCAAGAAGGCAAGGCATCGCGCCGGCGAGCACACCGGACGTTCCCTGATCCTCGACCTGGCCCTCGCTCTGGCCGAAGACCGGCACTGAGACATCGTCCGCAAGACCGGCAGCGGACTCGAAGCCGCCCGCAACCTTAATGCACGGATCGACGCCTTCCTGAGGGAGCACGTGTCCAGTGATCAGCGCCGGTTCATGGAAAGGGTCTGGATCTTGCTGATCCTTAAGGCAGTGTGGTGCGTGACCTGCTCATCTCGCGCCGGTGAGGGGGTGGTCGAGCTCATCACGCCTGAGGCGGGCGAGTGCGATGGCCAGTACGGCGACCGTCAGCGGGACGATGGCCGCCATGAGGAAGACCGACCGGATTCCCCATTCGGCCGCCGCCGGTCCGACCAGCGCCATGGACAGCGGGGCCGCGCTGAGTGAGACGAAGAAGTCGAGGCTGGAGATCCGGCCGAGCATGGCGGGCGGCACGCGACGTTGCAGCAGTGTTCCCCAGATGACGCCCGCGCCGGAGGTGAGGGCGCCATGCAGAAAGAGCGCGGCAATCATGATCCCCAGTTGGTCGGCCGCCCCGAGGACGGCGAGCGGAAGACAGCCGCCACCCCAGGCCAGGAGCATCACCGACAGGTAGCGCCGGGGAAGGGGCAGCGCGGACATCGTGAGCGAGCCGATCACACCGCCGAGGCCGTAGCAGGCGAGGGCGAGCGCGAACGCCTGCGGCCCGCCCGCCCCCTGGTCACGGATCGCGAACGGGAGCAGGACCTGGATCGGCCCGCCGGCGACCAGGACGAGGGTGACGGCGAACGTCAGCGTGCCGACCAGCCACGGCGTCGTGAGCAGGTAGGCGAACCCGGCCCGCAGGTCGCTCACCGCCGACTGGACGGGGTTGCCCGCCCGTGCCGTACGGTCGCGCGTCTCGGGCTCGCGCATGATGGCGGTGCAGGTCGCGGCCAGGAGATGCACGGCGGCGATGGCCACGAACGCCATACTCGGTGCGAAGACACTGATCAGTGCGCCGGCGGCGCCGGGTCCCGCCGCCTGCATCAGGGTCGGTCTCAGCACGCCTTCGATCCCGTTGGCAGCGAGCAGATCGTCTTGCGGGACGACCGCGGGGACGAGCGCGGAGTAGGCGGGATAGAAGAACCCGTCCGCGATCCCGAGCACCGCGGCGACCGCGATGAGGTGTCCGGGAGTGAGCAGGTCCATGGTGGCGGCGACCGCGACCGAGCCGGCTCCCACCGCCTTGGCCGCTTGGGCGAGCAGGATGATGCGCCGCCGGGACGCGCGGTCGGCGACGACGCCTCCCAACAGGGCGGTCGCGACCAGTCCGACGCCGCTCGCGGTGGCGATCAGGGAGAGTTCGGATGGACCCGCGCCGATCGCGATCACCTGCCACACCACCGCGACCGCCCACATGCCGCTGCCGGCCAGGCTCAGGCCCAGCGCGGTGGCCAGGAGCCGGTATCGGCCCGTGCGGAACGGGCGGAGTGGCCGGGGAAGTCGGTTGCGATCGGGCGCCGGATCGGTGTCGTCGACGCCGGTCGTGCCGGTGGTCATGAGGTCCTCCCTACGCTGCGGAGCGATTCGCTCCGCAGCGAACCATAGATGCGGAGCGAATCGCTCCGCAAATGTGTAGACTGCCCCCATGACGAGTTCGCGTTCATGGCGCAGCGAGGAGGTCGCCCGGAATGACCGGGCGTTGCTGCGAGCGGCCCGCGAGGTGCTGGCGGCGGACGGCGCGCACGCCTCGGTGGCGTCGATCGCGGCCAGAGCCGGAGTCGGCGTCGGGTCGCTGTATCGGCGCTACCGCACGAAGCAGGAACTGTTCCAGCGGCTATGCCTGATCGCGCTGCGCGAGTATCTCGACGCGGCGAAGGAAGGGCTTGCCATGGGCGATCCGTGGGAGGGCCTGAGGCACTACGCGATGTCCTCGATCCGGTCAGGCCCCGGTTCGCTGGCGCCGGTGGCCGGCACCTTCGAGGTGACCGCCGAGATGACCGAGCTGGCCGGGCAGGGCGACCGCGCGGTGGCCATGCTCGTCGAGCGCGCGCACCGGGCCGAGGTGCTCCGTGCCGGGGTTACTCCGGTCGATCTTGAGCTGCTCATCGAACAGCTTTCGAAGTCCCCGCTCCAGGACCAGTTGCACCGGCAGGGGCGGACCGAGCTGGACGACGCCGCCCAGAACGCGAGAGAACGCGTCATCACCATCGCGCTCGACGGCCTCAGGGCCACGCCCGCCGGACCGGTGCCCGGCCGACCCCCCGGATACGAGCTGTTCACCATGAGATGGGCGCCTCCAACAGACGACGCCCAGCCCACTGAGTGAAGGAGACATCAGTGAGAGCCGCCGCCTTGTCCTCGTTCGGCCCCCCAGAGGTGCTCCGCACCGTCGAACTGGACGAGCCTCACCCGCAAGCCGGGCAGGTGCGTGTCCGGGTCGAGGTCGCCGGGGTCCAGCCCTTCGACTGCGGGGTCCGCGAGGGACGCTTTCCCCGCGCGCTCGTGGGCGACTTCCCGATCGTGCCGGGAAACGAGTTCGCCGGCACGATCGACCAGATCGGTGCGGGCGTCACGGGATTCTCGGTCGGCGACGCCGTCCTCGGGTTCAGCACGCTCGGCGGCTACGCGGAATGGGTCGTGGTGCCGTACGACCAGGTCGTGCCGAAGCCGGCCGACATGCCGTGGAAGATCGCCGGCGGGTTCTCCGGAGCCGCCCAGGGCGCCCGCAACGCCCTCAACCAGATGCGCGTGACCACCGGCGACATCGTCCTGATCAACGGCGCGTCCGGCGGGCTGGGGACGATGGCGGTCCAACTCGCGAAGGCGATGGGGGCGAGCACTGTGCTCGGCACCGCCAGCGAGGCCAACCATGACTACCTGCGGTCCCTCGGGGCGGTCCCGGTCGCCTACGGGCCCGGACTCGTGGAACGGCTCCGCGCCATCGCCCCGAACGGCGTCGACGCCGCTCTCGGATTCGAGGCCGACGGGCTCCGCGCGGCGCTCGGAATCGCTCACGACCCGGACCGCGTGGTGACCATGGTCTTCTCCGACGAGATCGCCGCCCTCGGCATCCGCGACTGGACCGGTGTCCGCAGCGCGGAAGGTCTCACCGAGATGCTCTCCTACCACGACAAGGGCCAAATTTCCGTACACATCAGAGCGGAATACACCCTCGACCACGCCGCGGAGGCACAGCGCGACGTCGGGAGCGGGCACAGCCGCGGCAAGGTCGTGATCAACATCAGCTGAACGCACACGCCCTACCGGCCTCGGCGGGGTGGAGCGAGGTGTTCGGTGACGGCGGCGATGAGTCAGTCGTCCACTGTCCTGATCGCGGGTCGTGCGCCGGAAGCGTCGCCTTCTGACTCATATGCGTTGGCGTCGCAGTCCTCGAGCGGGCTAGCGTTGCTTCCGTCATGCGCCAGGAGGGTGTGCCCTGCCTGCGCCTGTGAGTCAGCAGATTGGAGATGCGGGATGACTTCTCAGCTTGTCGCGCTCTGCTTCGATGCGAACGACCCGCTCCGTCTCGCGCGCTTCTGGGCCGGAGTCCTGGGCTGGGAGATGGCAGGCGACCCCCACGATGGCATCGTGCTCCTGCCGAGCGATGACACCGGGTTCCGGATCCGATGTCTTCCGACCCAGGAGAAGAAGACCGGCCAGAACCAGATGCACTTCGATCTGACGAGCACGTCCCTGGAGGACCAGCAGCAGACGGTGGCGAGGTCGCTCGGACTCGGTGCGCGGCACATCGACATCGGGCAACGCCCGGAGGAGGGTCATGTGGTGCTCGCCGACCCCGAAGGCAATGAGTTCTGCGTCATCGGACCGGGCAACAACTTCCTTGCCGACTGCGGATTCATCGGAGCGCTTGCCTGCGACGGTTCGCAGGAGGTCGGGTACTTCTGGAGCGAGGCGCTGGGCTGGCCGTTGGTCTGGGACCAGGACCAAGAGACCGCGATCCGCTCGCCCCACGGTGGTCCGAAGATCACGTGGGGCGGTCCGCCACTGATGCCGAAGACAGGGAAGAACAGGCTGCACTTCGACCTCGCTCCATCTGTGCACGGTGATCAGCAAGCGGAGGCCGACCGTCTCGTCTCCCTCGGAGCGACTCGAGTCGACATCGGCCGGCGCGGGGTCAGTCGGGTGGTGATGGCCGACCCCGATGGCAATGAGTTCTGTGTGTTGCCCCCCGATAGCGTGACCGGACCCGGGGGGCGGCGCGCCTCCGATCCACCCCGCGGCACGGTGTGATGCCGGCGGCGCGGTCGATGTCATCGTCTGGCGCACCGCCACCGCACGGCTGTTGCCCTGCCTGCTGGACGGGCGCCGGGCCGGTCCGCTCTCGCCGCACCCGCATCGGGTTGCCGCCCGGTGGCCTCGATCCAGGCTCCAGAGGGGCCCGGCCGTCGTATCGGCGCGGCGTCGCCCTTAGCGGGTGCCGCCGAGCTTCGAGGTCGAGCACTCTTGCCAACACATAACCATTTCTGGCTATCATCGCCATATGGCGATTGATAATGATGCCGGCCGATGCGTGAACGCCGACATCGCCGCGGGCATCCCACCGGCGGCGGCGCTGTTCCACTCGCTGGCTGATGAGACCCGGCTGAAGATCGTGCAACGCCTGGCCCGAGGCGAGGCCCGGGTGGTGGACCTGACCGAACAGCTCGGCCTGGCCCAGTCCACGGTCTCCAAGCACCTGGCCTGCCTGCGCGATTGCGGGCTGGTCGACTACCGGGCTGAGGGCCGCCAGTCGTTCTACGCGCTGACCCGGCCCGAGCTGATGGACCTGCTGGGCGCGGCCGAGCAGCTGCTGGCCGCCACCGGTCACTCCGTCACGCTCTGCCCCGTCTCCGGCCCCGGCAGCCTCGACCGCGACGCCGACCTGCCCGCTGGAGGCACGATCGCATGACCGCGCTGAATCTGCCCGGCCTCGGGCCCGCACCGGCCCGCCGTGCCGTACTGCGCCGCCGCATCCGGCTGCTGGTGGCCGCGACCATCACCTACAACGTGATCGAAGCCGTCGTGGCCATCACCGCCGGCACCCTCGCCTCCTCGGCCGCGCTGATCGGCTTCGGCCTGGACTCCGTCGTCGAGGTCGCCTCGGCCGCCGCGGTCGCCTGGCAGTTCTCGGCCACCGATCACGAGCGGCGGGAGAAGGTGGCGTTGCGGGTCATCGCGCTCTCGTTCTTCGTGCTGGCCGCCTACGTCACCGTCGACGCCGTACGCGCCCTGGCCGGGGCCGGCGAGGCCGAGCACTCCACGCCCGGCCTGATCCTGGCGGGCTTGTCGCTGGTGATCATGCCGTTCCTGTCGGCCGCCCAGCGCCGTGCCGGCCGTGAACTCGGCTCGGCTTCGGCGGTGGCCGACTCCAAACAGACGCTGCTGTGCACCTACCTGTCCGCCGTGCTGCTCGTGGGCCTGGCGCTCAACAGCGCCTTCGGCTGGTCGTGGGCCGACCCGATCGCCGCCCTGGTCATCGCGGCCGTCGCGGTCAAGGAAGGTCGCGAGGCCTGGCGCGGCGACACCTGCTGTGCCGTCCCCACCACCACCGTCGTCGGCGGGTCAGGCGCCTTGGCCGGATGCGCGGATGGCTGCTGCACCGCTGAGAAGGAGCACGATCGATGATCGGCCGCCCGATGCCCGCCCGTGTGCGGGCCGCCTACCGCGCCGAGATGAACGCCGCCCGCGCCACCGGAGACGCCGCGGCGCGCTGGCGGCATCTGGAACGGGCCCACATCATCTCCCAGCCGTGGCCCTGGCCCCACACCCGCAACCACCTGGCGATGTTCGTCCTGGCCGTCGCTCAGCGCGACCGCCGCGAAGCGTTCGGCCAGGTGGTGCGTATCATCGTGGCCGCGCCCGGCTCGGCGCTGGGCCGCTACCCCGAAGGCAACACCGGCCGCGCCCGTGCCGGCCTCACCCAGCCCATGCCCCTGCCCGCCGACCTGGCCGAACTCCTGGCCGCCAGGTAAAGTCCGCGCCCGCTGACCTGCTGTCGCCCCGGGAGGGCCCCGATGACTGTTCGCCGCCTGTTCGCCCTGTCTCCCGCGGTTGCGGGCAAACCCGATGTCGGTGACGCGGGCGGCCTGCAGGAGCCGGCCCGGCGGATCGCCTGCGGCCAGGCCTGGACACCCGGAGCCGGCCCGTGCGGTCACGGCGCTGTTCGGCCGGCAGGCCGCCGGCTGGAACGCCGAGCACAGGCCGGCCGCTTCGACCCCGTGGCCGGCGCGCCGGCCGCCGACACCCCCGCCGAGGTCGCAACGGCCACGGTGGACGAGCGGGAAAGCGGCCGGCGGTGACCGGGGCGTGGGGATGGGACCTGCTGATCGGCATCGCGGTCGCGCTGCTGGTCACCTGGCTGGCGCTGCTTGTGGTACTGGCCGTCGTGCGGCCGCGCGGCGGCCTGCTGCGTGAGGCGCTGCGGCTGCTGCCGGACGTGCTGCGGCTGATCCGCCGCCTGGCCGCCGACCGCGACCTGCCGCGCGGCGTGCGGGTACGACTGGCGCTGCTGCTGGCCTACCTGGCCTTCCCCCTCGATCTGGTACCCGACTTCATCCCCGTGCTCGGCTATGCCGACGACGCCATCATCGTGGTCGCCGTACTGCGCTCGGTGGTCCGCCGCGCCGGGCTGCAGGCCGTACGCCGGCACTGGCCCGGTACCGACGACGGCTTCGCCGCGCTGTCGCGGCTGACCGGACTCGACACGCCACCCGCAACCCCCTGACGCGCCACGACCGCCGCAGGCCGAGACCCGCGACGGCGACCTGACGAGCTTTGCGGCACCTGCCATGCCCGCTCCTTCCGGACGACCCGCAACCGTGATCTACTCCTGGTTGCCCGGCCCGACCGCAGTGGAGTTCTCGCCGAGAGACAGAAGTTGAGCGTCTGGTCGTTGTCAGTAGACATCCGGCCATCCCGGCTACCTCGGGCGGCCTGGCATGGTTATGACGACTTGAAGTGCCCCACCCGGGCGGCTTGAGCTGGGCCCGTCTCGGATCGGTGATGTGATCCCAGACCGACATGTCGGCTTGAAGTGGCCCCGCCTTTAGAGTTGCGGTGTCAGGCTCGACCTGCTGGATCACGCGCGCCGCGACAAGCTGCTCACCTCGCAGTTGCCGTGCGAACTCGGCTGCACCTCGGCCGATCTGCTGCGGGCGACCGTCGACACCGTGCTCTACGGGGCGATCCGCTCAGCACACCCCGGCGTCGACGATGAACAACTCCGGGCGGTCATGCCGATGGCCCGCGGTGATGAGCAGGAGGCGGGACCGTGTCCGGGGCAACCGGCAGGGTGGCGTTGGTGACAGGGGCCAGCAGCGGAATCGGCGCGGCCACCGCGCGTCTTCTGGCCGCGCGAGGGATGCGCGTGGTGGTCAACTACCTCCGCAGCGGCACGGCGGCCGAGGAGGTCGTGGCCGGCATCGAGACCGCAGGCGGCCAGGCCATGGCCGTGCAGGCCGACGTGCGCGAGGCAGCGGCGGTCGAGAGCATGATCGAGCAGGTCCAGGCGGCATGGGGCGGCATCGACGTGCTCGTGCACAACGCGCTCACCCCGTATGTGATCAAGCCGTTCCAGGACATGACGTGGGAAGAACTGGGCGGCAAGCTCGACGACGAGATGCGTGCGGCGTTCGCGGTCACCAAAGCCGTCCTGCCCGCCATGACCGAACAGGGCTGGGGACGCATCATCTATCTCGGTACCGGCCTCAGCCGCCGGCCCCGGGAGGGCATGATCGCACTGGGCACGGCCAAGGCCGCACTGGCGCAGTTCGCCCGGTACCTCGCCCAGGAACTGGGCCCGCGGGGCATCACGGTCAACGTCGTCGAGCCCGGCCCGGTGGAGGAGACCCGCATGGCGGATGTGTTCGACGAGGAGCACAAGCAGCGGCAGGTGGCCGCTACCCCCCTGGGCCGCCTGGCACACCCGGGCGACGTCGCCCAAGCGGTCGCCTTCTACGCCAGCGAGGACAACGCCTTCATGACCGGCACCACGGCCGCGGTCAACGGCGGGATGTCCATGTACTGACGCCCCGCTGTCCTCCGCACGCGGGGCCATACCGTCCCGGTCCGGCCGTCGGCCGGACCGCATCCGGCACACCGTCACCTCAGCACCATGGGCCGCAGCAGCCGGGCCCGCGGCGCGCGCGGGCGCACGGCGGTGACACGATCAAGGAAAAACGTTCATGTACACGATCGATCTCGCCTACGTCGGGCGGGGCCTGCACGAGGAACTGGTCGCCTACATCGCCGACCAGCAGGGCTACTACGCCGACGAGGGCGTCCACGTCGCGCTGCGCGACGGCTGCTCCTGGGACGAGGAGCGGCTGCGCCACGGCGCCACCATCGGGCTCGGCCGGGCACTGCTGTCCCGACTGGCCGACGGCATCCCCTGGGTCGCACTCAATGTCAACACCCACCGCCCGCTGTTCTGGTTCCTCGCCCGCCCCGGCCTGACCTCCCTGGCCGACCTGGCCGGCCGGCGGCTGGCGATACACACCCCCCACACCGCACCCGGGTGCTTCGCCCGGATCGTGCTGCGCCAGGCCGGCCTCGACCCGGACCGCGACATCCACACCATCGTCCGCCCGCCCGGTGACTACGGCATGGACCTGCGCTGGCTGCACGATGGCAGGATCGACGCCGCCCTGGTCGGCAGCACCATGGCACCGGAGGCGATAGCCGCCGAGCACGGCTGGCAGGTGCCGGCCTGGGTCGGCGACCACTTCCAGATCCCCACCGTAGGCGTGGCCGTCGACCCCACCTACATCCACCCGGACGACCCCGCGGTCCAGGCCGTCGTACGAGCCCACCGGCGCGCCCTGCAGGTGATCCACAACGAACCCGACACCACGGTGCGGCACATCCAGACGTTCCTCGGCCGGCACACCTCAGACGAAGCCCGAGCCCACTACGAGACGTTCATCGCACCGTATTTCACCACCGACGGCCAAGCCGACCTCGCCGTCGGCGCCACCGCGATCACCGCGGTCGCCGCCGAACTCGGCGTCCCCGCCACCGTCACCGCAGCCGAGTTCTACCGCACCGCAACCACCGCACCCTCGCTACGAACCTGTCCTTGATGATCCGGCCGCTCCCGTTTCATGATCCGCAAGTAGTTCGGAGAAAGCCGCCGGCTCCGCCCACGGCCGCCGCATCCCGGCGGTGAGGACGTCCACGTCCGTGCACCTCCGGCGGTCGGCGATCACCGTCAGGTTGAGCCGCCCGCGGTAGGAGAGCGCGGCCACCCTCCCTTGCGGCCTCCAGGTCGAGCCGTACGACGCGGAGTCGACCACGCGCACGCCGACTTGCGGGTCACCTTCGGTTATCGGGCGACCTGCGGCGCGGTCATTCCCGAGGAGAACATGTCCGCCGCTCGAAAGCGCAGGCGCTCACGTTACAGCCGCGCCCGAGCCGACAGTCCTCCACTGTCTGGATATCTCATATCTCCGGTGTACAGCCAGGGAAATCGGGCTCTTCACCGACGAGGGTGTAGTCGCGGCCTGAAGCCGCCGGTCTCGAGCAGGGACCTAGCGATGTAGTTGGTGAGGTTGCGGAAGCCGAGAGCGGAGCCGCGTAGGTGTTCGAGTCGTCCGTTGATCGCTTCGGTGGGTCCGTTGCCGGTGCCGGGGCGGTCGAAGTAGGCGAGCACGTCGTCGGCGCGCTTCTTCAGTGTCCGGCCGAGCGTGACGAGCTCGGTGAGGGCAGCCGGGACGCCGGCGCCGAGGGAGTCGATCAGCTTCTCCATCAACTCCTTGCCGAGCTTGCGGTCAGGTTCAACGACACGGCAGGCGAGGACGGCACGGTCGGGGTCGAGTCGTTGGCCGGTGGCGTTTGGCCGATCAGGCGCGATCGTGGAGAGTGACCTGGTAGCCGTCGGGGTCGGCGAAGGTGAATGTCCGACCGAAGGGGCCGTCGATCGGTGCGGAGACGATGGTGTGACCGTCGGCGACCAGAGCATCGTGAATGGCTTGGACGTCTGTGGCGTGGAGCCAGATCGCGGTACCGATGCCGGGCTGAGCAACGGATGCGAGATCGGTGCCGGGAACGACGTCGCGGAGTGCGAACGCGATCGGCTTCGTCTCGAAGACGACGGCGTGCGGAGGCCCGGCCTGCGAGCGGACGAGGCCGAGGTACTGCTCGTAGAACGCCTGCGAAGCGTCGAGGTCGCGCGCTTGGAGCGAGATGAAGTCGGGGCCGGTGGCGGGCATGATGATGCTCCTTCTCTTCGTGTCAGCTTCCTGACACAGGTCAATCTATGTCAGAATACTGACATGAGTCAAAACGGTGTCGGCGTCGACCTGGAGACGTCACTGGGCTACCTGCTGAAAGAGGCGTCGAGCGCCCTCCGTGCAGCCATGGAGGAGGTGCTGCGGCCGCTCGGGATGGGCGTGACGCACTACTCCTGCCTCGAGCTGCTGGCTCAACGACCGGGCTTGTCGAACTCCGAGCTCGCGCGGGGCGCGTTCGTGACACGGCAGACGATGAACGTGCTGCTCCAGGCCCTGGAACGAGACGGCTACGTGACCAGGCCTGCGGAGGCACCCGTCGGGAAGGTTCTTCCCACGCGGCTCACGCCTCGCGGCCGACGGAGCCTCGAGAAGGCGACCGTAGCGGTCCGGTCCGTCGAGGTCAGAATGCTGGCCGGCATGACCGAGACCGAGCAGTCAGACGCGTTCCGGATCCTGCAGAGCATGATCCATTCCCTGCGCGATGGCAACGACGGTGCATAGCTCGTTCCCCGGCGCACGTCTCGTCGCGCCCGGATAGGAGTGCGGCCGAGCATGAAAATCCGTGCAGGCGACCCCGAAAACCGACGGACCCCGACTACACCCTCTTCTGCGATGAGCCGGAAATCGAGAACCATGACCGGCCACCTCAGCCTTTCAAGATCAGCATAAACGACCGTTAAGGATGGTTAAGGCTTCTTAAGCGCCTGCGGATTATCGGCGGCGCGAAAGGGCTCATCGGCGGTGAACCGGCGAAATGGAACCCCGGCCTCCAGCGCCCGGGTGAGCACGGTCGTGACCAGCTGCTGTTTTGTGGCGAACGGCATCCGGCCTGCCGAAAACAGTGTCTTCCGTCCCGGTCGCTTCGGTGATCGACGAAAGTTGACCCACGAGTCGGGAACACCTTGTCATCCCAGCCGAAAGTGGTTCATAAGTGCCCGCCACGATGCTGTCCTGGTACGACGAATTCGCCGTACCGGCACGGACACGGAGCGCGATCCTGGTCGAGGAAGAGGGCGAAGTGAGCGGTGATGCGGTCGGCACCGAGGCAGACACCACCCGGTGGGCCGATGAACTCGACATACCGGCAGGTCCGCGACGGAGACGGCACATTGCTCGGCCTGTGACGAGATCGGGCCGGCGACACGAGGTGTCGGCGGTCACCGTGGCGGCGGGGCGGCACGGCCCTGCCCCGAAGACATGGACGCCGCTCCTGGAGCTCGACATCCTGCGTCCGACTCACCGCACCCGTTCACGCGCCGCACGGTAGGCGGGTGGTCCCCCGCGCAGAAAGTTCCCGCCCGCGCCGATGAAGCGGCACGGCAGGCAGCGCACCGGGTCCGACCACACAGACTCCGCCGGATGGACCGGCGGTTACGGAGACCGCCGCAGTATCGGTGGAGGTCCTCCCCAACAAAAGGAGAGAAGTAATGGAACTCGACATCAACTCTCTGGACATGCTTCCCAGCAAGATGGAGACCCCTCTGTATCCATGCAGAAAAACCTGCCTTACTCTCGTCTCTGCGATCACGGTCACGATCACCACCACCTGACGTTCACTGCAGGAGCAGCCGGACCGGACGCTCGCGGCAGGTGAGCGGTCGAAAGCGCGTCGCCTCGGCTGCGGAGGCATTCGTCGCGGGTAGGCGGCGGCCGGGGCGACACGCGGTGAACGCCTGACCTTTGAAGTCCTGCGCCGATGAGGGGGGCGGGGCTGAATCGGTTCGGCTTCGGGCCGCGATCGACCCGATTCTGCCGCGGCCGTGCATAGACCGCCTGAGAGACGAGGTCGAGCATCTCGCGCCGGATTCGATGGGACGCCACGCCGTCCCATCGAATCCGGCGCGGTTCGAATCACGCGTCATCATTATGCGCGAACGCAGGAATCCCGGCTCGACGGTAAAGGTGCGCTACCTGCCGAAGAACCCCACGACAGCGTGGATCGAGGACGAGGCGGAGGCGGCGGCCGGCCGCACACTCTTCATCTCCCTCGCCCTCCCCATCGGGTGGACAGCGATCATGGCCTGGTACGCCTTCATCGAGCTGCCGAGCCAGGCAGGTGCCAGGGGTGAGCCGGCGCGGCGGTTCCTTGGTTGCCTTCGCCGACTTTCCAGATGAGACGACATCTACGCGCACCGGAATCACCGGGAAAGATGTTGATCAAGTGACGGTCGCGTCGGGTCGGGGTGGGCTGCTTTCCATGCAGCAGCGGACGAAATCTTGGATGACGGGGTCGGTGTCGCCGGCGGGTGCCCAGGCGACGCCGACCTGGCTGGGGCTGACGCCGCCAACGGGCCGGTAGGTGACGCCGGGGCGCGCGTAAAACCGGGCGGCGGATTCGGGGGCCAGGGCAATGCCGTAGCCGTTGGCGATCGCGCTCAGCCAGTCGTCGGGATGGTCGGTGACGGCGCCGACGCGGACCGGGTGGCCGTCACGCTCGTCGGCGGCCAGCCAGTAGTCCCGCCACCGGCCTGTTTCCGATAGGGCTGCCACGAACGGCTCATCCCACAGGTCCCGGAAAGGGATCAGGTCGCGCGTGGCGAACGGGTGTGCCGTGGGGAGCGCGACCCAGCGGGGCTCGGCGAACAGCACCTCCACTCGCAGGGTGTCCTGGCCGGGAAAGGGCAGGCGCAGCAGGGCGACGTCGACATCTCCGTCGGCGAGTCCGGCGGCCGGGTTCGACCATGCGGCCTGCCGCATGTCGACTCTCCAGCCCGGCCGACGGCGGGCGAACGCCGCGACGATGTGCTGGGTGGCCTCGTTGGCGGCGCTGGCCATGAAGCCGACCCGCAACACACGGGCGGCCCGGTTCGCCACGTGCTTGGTCTCCCGCAGCACCTGGTCCCAGCCGGCCAGCAGGGCGGGTACCCGCTTCGCCAGGGCCTGACCCGGTTCGGTGAGGGCCATGCCTGCCCGGGATCGCGTGAACAGCCGCATTCCAAGCTGGATCTCGAGTTGCTTGATCTGTTTGGTCAGCGCCGGTTGCGATACGAACAGTCGTTCCGCAGCGCGGGTGAGGCTCCCTTCCTCTGCCACGGCGATGAAGTACCGCAACAACCGGGTGTCGATATCCATGCCGTCAGGTTATAGATGCAGGTATTGGACGCCAACCTGGCACTCGGTGAGGCTTGACCCAGCAGGCGGGCAGTGGCTCGCCAACACTCACACGATCGGCGGGGAGACACCATGCCTGTTCTGATGATTCGTTACCAGGTGGCCGACGAAGGTGTCGCGGAGGTCGTCGAAGCGATCGAGACGGCTTTCGCGGCGGTGGCGACGGAGCAGCCGGAAGGCGTCCGGTACGCGTACCTGCGCCGTGCCGGTAGCACCGAGTTCGTCGCCCTGCTGGATCTTGACGAGGGCGTCGAGAATCCACTGCCCGGCATCGCTGCGGCGCGACAGCTGCAAGCGACCGTGGCCAGGTGGGCTGTGGGGCCCGCCCCGACACCCCAGCCACTCGACGTCCTTGGCGCCTATCGCTTCGGCTGAACGCAGGCCATACGAATGTTCATCGCCTACGTCGTCGTCACCGTCATCACGATCGTGGCCAACGCCGGGGTCGCCTTCGCCGACCTCGCACGGGCCGAGTTCGTCCTGGCCAACTCAACCGAAGTGGGTATCTCGCAGTCTTGGATCCCGCTGCTGGCCGCCCTGAAAGCCGCCGGAGCCGCCGGGCTCCTACTCGGGCTCCTGGGTGTTCGGCTCATCGGCATCGCCGCCGCTGTCGGGCTTGTTCTGTTCTTCATCGGCGCCATCGCCGCCCACGTTCGCGCCCGCGTGTTCCGCAACATCGCCTTTCCTGGGGGCTTCTTTGTGCTGGCCGCCGTATCTCTCGTCCTCGCCGGGGCCGTCCAGAGAACGGCACCTCTCTGATGCCAACTGCTTGACACAGACCGGGCCCGAATGACATCAGGCCCCAAGAGGCTTCTTGGGTTCTAAAGGTGGTCGCCGCTCTCGCGACGGCCACCGGGGCGGCCCTGTGCGCCATCCACCCGATGCGAGGGCCTGACAACGAGACTGAGAGGTCACCAGCAGCCGGGCACGTTCCCCGCGCAGTTCGTGGGCAGGTTCAAGACGATCTCGCTCTTCTTGAGCGTGACCTTGGCACCGACCCAGTTGTTGATGCCGCCGCCGACCCCGGCGGCGCGGTTCTTTTCGACCGTTGTGTAGTCGAGGGTCAGCTGGGTCGTGTCGGCTCCCGCCTCCTGCTCGTTTATTTGGACATGCAAGGGGCCGCCAGGGTCCGAATCCCGGCGGCCTGTCAAACCCTGCTGAATGATGCGCTTCAGCTGCTCGTTCACGTGCTCGCCGCACAGGCCGGAACCGGGTCACCTGGCATCGGCGATGCCAGGGCCGTAGATGACCGTGCGGAACGCTCCCCACTCACCGAAAAGGAGCCCGCCCGTGCCGGTGTTCCAGAAACAATACTGGACATTGTATGGAGAGATAACAAGTAATGACCGAAATGCCGATCGCCCCGGCGGCTCTCGGAAGGCATTCCGGTGAGCAGGCGGTGATCACGTAAGAACGGCCCCGGACAGGGCTGCTGGGTTTGGTAGCAGCCCCAAAGTCGTTTCGGCGCCTCAGCGGTGGCTCTCTCCAGAGTGTGCCGACCATCTGCGTCCTGCCATCTCAAGCCGACATATGTTCCCACGTCAACCGCATTTCCCATTTTCCCGGCCGCCGGCCTGGCCGAGATCGTGCGTCTTTACGGCCTGCGCACCTGGATCGAACAGGGTTACAAGCAGGTTAAGGACGAACTCGGCTGGGCCGGTTTCCAGGTCCGCTGCGATGCCGCGATCCGCCGCCACTGGGCCCTGGTGATGTGCGCGTTCACCTTCCGCCGGCATGCCTGGCCCGCCGATCCGGTCCTATCACCGCAGGTCCCGCCCGCTCCGGCCGATAGCGCTCCCCGTCAGCGAACGTGCGACATTCGTCGAATGACTGCTCGTCATCGGCGTCAATACTCTCGGGGGAGTTGTCAACGTCGAGAACGGAAACCGAGCCGATGACCCCCTCAGAGCTGCCGCGTCCCCCTCGTGGACCGGCGATTGGCATCCTCGCAGAGGACCTGCAGGGCTCTGTCGCGGTCGCCTGCCGGCTGCGCCAGCGCGGGCTCGACCCGGTGATCGTGCGCGACCCCGCATCTGTCGTCTCCGATGCGGATGCCATCGTCGTCGACCTCGATCTGCACCACGCCGCGGGCGCCGCCGAGGCGCATATCCGTGAGTGGGCGGCCTGGCTCGACGACCACGGCTGCGAGCGGGTCGAGGTGAAGCTCAACGCCGAGCTGCGCGGATCTCCGGATGCGCTGATCGCCGGGATCGACGCGGGGCAGGACGAGAACGGCATCCTTCTCGTCGTCCCGGCCTATCCGACCGCCGGCCGTGTCTGCGTCGACGGCCATCTGCTCGCCCCCATGCCGGCGGGCAACGGGCTTGACGTCGACGTGCGGTCCGCGATCCGCGCCGAGGGCGCCGAGCTGATCGGGCTCACGGTGCTGAACCAGGGTGCCGATGCCGTCACCGCGCGCATCCTCGATGCCTTCGCCCGCGGCATCCGGCGGTTCGTCCTCGACGGCACGGTCGAGGCGCACCTCGGCACCGCGGCGCAGGCCGCGACCCGGCTCCGCGAAGAGGGGCACGCCGTCGCGACCGCGAGCACCGGCGGCTGGCTGAGGTTCTACCCTGACCTCGGCCGCGACGGTTTCGTCGTCGTCGTCACCCCCGGCAACCACGACACCGACCGCGCGCAGCTGCGCCGGCTCGGAGCGGCCTACGGCTCCCGTGCGCTGATCACCACCGCCGCGGAAGCCGCAAGTTGGGGGGCGGATGCCGCGCACGAGGTGCTTGCCTCTCATCGGATCCTCGCGCTACACGAGACCGACCGCGACGACCCCGACCGCTGGGTCGTCGCGGAGCAGCTCGCCGGGGCGGTGCGCAGCCTGCTCGACGCCTCGGCCCGCAGCGAGAACAAGTGCCTCGGCGTGGTCGCCAGCGGTGGCCTGACGACCACGGCGCTAGTCCAGCAGCTCGGCGGCACGAGCCTGAGCGCGGGGCTCGAACTGGAGCCGCTGTGCCCGACCGCTCACATCACCGGGGGCGACTTCGACGGCCTGCGGCTGCTCTGCAAAGCCACCGGGACCGGCTCCGAAGAGACCCTGCTTCGCATGACCCGTCAGATCCTCGGGGCCTGACCCCGCTCATATCCCATAGAAGGACATCGTGTGACCGACATCGATCCGCTGCGCACCGCGCTCATCCTCATCGACCTGCAAGGCTCGAACGCCGACCACCCCGTGCACCCGCACCCCGCAGAGGACGTCGTCGGGCGCTGCATCCGGCTGATCGACGCGACTCGGAACGCGGGCGGCCTTGTCGTGCACGTGCGCACCAGCTTCCTACCGGACGAGGGTGATTCGCTCGGCGGCAAGCTGCTCACCGACGTCGAACGCCCCGCACGCCCGGTACGGCGGCCCGGCTGGGACCACTTCCTCCCCGGCGTCGATCCGCTGCCCACCGAGCCGGTGATCGTGAAACGCAGCTGGAACGCGTTCCACGGCTCCGACCTCGACCTGCAGCTACGCCGGCGCGGGGTCACCACCGTGATCATGGCGGGAATCTCCACCGGATTCGGCGTCGAGGGGACCGCCCGTGCGGCATACGACCACGCCTACAACATCGTATTCGTCCCCGAGGCGATGTCGGCCTACGCCGCCGAGCAGCACCACCACTCGGTGCACGCCGTCTTCCCGCAGCTCGGCCGCGTCCGCAGCCTGGACCAGGTCGTCGAGGCGCTAACCCCTCAGCCCGCGACCGTGCCCTGAAGCAGATACGGAAAGAACCAGTGATGGACGAGTTCCTCAGCTACCGGCCCCTCGACCGGCGGGAGAGCCTGACCCTGCCCGACGGCAAGCGCGTCGCCGTGAACGTGGTGATGAACATCGAGCACTACGAGTACCTTCCGCCGACGAACCCGCACCGAGACTACTTCTACCGCGTTCCGGCGAAGCCGGACATCGTCGGCTACTCGTTCCGCGACTTCGGCAACCGCGTCGGCTTCTGGCGGATGCTGCCGGTGCTCGACGACTCCCCCGTGCAGGTGACCTGCTCGCTCAACTGCGAGGTGCTGCGCCTGTACCCCGACATCGCGGAGGCGATGGTCGACCGGCGGTGGAGCTTCATGAGCCACGGCACCTACAACAGCCGTCTCCTGTTCGGCGAGTCCGAGAGCGCGGAACGCGAGTTCTACGACTACACCATCTCCACCGTGCAGGAGCTCACCGGCTACCGCATGCGAGGGATGCTGGGACCGTCGTTCAGCGCCACCCCGGCCACCTACCGGCTGATGGCCGAGGCGGGGATGACCTACACGACCGACTGGTTCATCGACGACCAGCCGTTTCGGCTCGACGGGCCGAGCGGCGGGGGACTGATCGGCGTGCCCTACTCCCGCGAGGTCAACGACGCGCTGCTCTTCCCCGGGTCGCCGATGTTCGGTCTGGACAGCGACTACTTCGCCGAGATCGTCCAGTCGCAGTACGAGGTGCTCTCCGCCGAGGCCCACGAACGCGACACCGCGTACGTCATGACGATCGCGCTCCACCCCCTCTACATGGGCATCCCGCACCGGATCGGCCACCTGGCGCAGATGTTCGAGCGGCTGAGCTCGCACGACGACATCTGGTGGACCACCCCGGAGCAGATCGCCGCCCACGTCGATGAGATCGGATGGTGCTGACATGCGGCTTGTGAGAGCGTTGCACGAGACCGAAGGCGGATCCCGCCTCGCCCCGAACCGCGGCTGGCCCAGCGGCGCGCGCCTGGCCGTTGTCGTGCTGATGCACCTCGACCACGTGCCCGCACTCCCCGGCTCCGCGCCCGGTCTCCCGCCCTCGAGCGTGGCGACGCGCGGCCCGTACCCGCAGATCATGGACGTGCACACCACGTCGCAGCACGAATACGGGCTGCGGGTTGGAGCGTTCCGGATCCTCGACCTCCTCGACGAGCTGGAGATCGCCCCGACGGTCGCGATCGATGCCTTCTCCGCCCGGAACCGTCCCCGCCTGGTGGAGCGCATCGCCGAGTCCGGTGCGGAGTTCGCGGCGCACGGGCTGGACGGCGCCGGCATCCTGCACGACGGGATGGGTGCCCAAGAGCAGCGCGCCCACCTCTCCGAGTCGATCGACGCCGTGGCCGAGGCCAGTGGCATCCGGCCGATCGGCTGGAGCGGCCTGGACTACGCGCAGTCCACGACGACCCTGGAGGATCTCGCCGACCTCGGCATCCGCTGGACTGCCGACTGGCCCAACGACGAGGCGCCGAACATCCTGGCCACGTCCCGCGGCGACATCGTCGACATCCCAGTGAACATCCACCTCGACGACGTGTTCTCCCACCTCAAGCGCGGCACGCCGATCCGCACGTGGGCCGACAACATCACCGCATCCGCACGGCGGCTGCTCGACGAGGACGCACCCCGCACCCGGACGCTGGTGCTGGGGCTCCACCCCTGGCTCATCGGCCAGCCGTTCCGGTTCGCGCACCTGCGCGAGACGCTGCGCACCCTGCGCGGCATGGACGCCCTGTGGTGGGCGCGCGGCACGGATGTCGTCGCGCATCTGGACGGCGAGGCACGGAACGACGAAGGAGACCGACGATGACCCTCAACCTGCTGGCCCGTGAGCTCGGGGCATCCGTGGTGGACTGCTCGGACGAGTTCTTCGGCGCGGCCGACGCCCTGCTCCTCTCCGCCCCGCCGCAGCGCCCCGGCACCTACGGACTGCGTGGAGCGGATGTCGACGGATGGGAGAGCCGCCGGCACAACCCCGACCACGACTGGGTCGTGATCCGCGCCGCCCATCCGGGCCGGATCGAGCAGGTCGAACTGGAGACCACCGGGTTCCGTTTCAACGCCCCGCGGCGCATCAGCGTCGACATCTCCGACGCCGCCGACGGCCCATGGCACGAGATCCTCGCCGACGCCGAGGTGCAGCCGAACTCCGTGAACGAGTATCCGGTCGCCGACGCCGGCCGCTCGGCCGCCTTCGTCCGGCTGCGCATCATCCCCGACGGCGGAGTCGCCCGCTTCCGCGCGCACGGCATCGTCGACGTCTCCCGCAGCCGCCCGCCGGAGGGCGTGCGCCTCTCGGACATCCGGCTCGGATGCCGCGTGCTCGCGTCGGAAGGCTCCTTCGGGGAGCCGTGGTCGGTGATCTCTCACGCGATGCCGCGGAACACGCACGACGGCTGGGAGACTCCCCGGCGGTCCGACGCCGATCGGCATTTCGTCGAGCTCTCCTGGCCGGAGCCCGTCCGGCTGCGGACGCTCGAGGTCGTCGCCACGCCGTTCCGCGGCAACTGCGCGGCCCGGATCGCCATCGAGGCGCGGGCGGACGACGCGTCCGGCTGGGCGGCACTGGGAACCTTCGAGATCGTCTCCGGGGCGACGACCGCCATCGAGCTCGCCGCCACCGACGCGCAGCAGGTCCGCGTGCGCGCCCTGCCCGACGGCGGCTTCTCCCGCCTCTGGTTCTACGGCGCGCAGCTTCCCCTCACCCACACCCAAGATCAGGAGTAACGATGAAGTTCAAGAAGACCGGGGTCCTCGCGGTCGCCGGCGTGACGCTCCTGACCTCGTGCTCAGGGGGAGGCGGCACGTCCGACAAGGGCACCGGCGGCGGATCGACCTCCAAGGTCCTCGTGTTCGGCGCTGCGGGCGCCCCGTCTCTCTTCGACCCGTTCTACACCTCGGACGGCGAGACCGCCCGGGTGAACAACCAGATGTTCGAAGGACTGCTCAGCCTCAAGCCGGGCACGGCCGACCCCGCACCCGGCCTGGCGGTCTCGTGGGAGCAGAACGGGGACGGAAAGCAGTGGACGTTCCAGCTCCGCGAGGGCGTCAGCTTCCATGACGGCACAGCCTTCGATGCCGCCGCCGTCTGCGCGAACTTCGACCGGTGGTACCGGCAGCCCAAGATCGCGCGCACCTCAGCGGTCAGCCACACCTGGGTGAACGACTTCGGAGGCTTCGAGGGCGACAAGACTCCCTCGCTGTACGCCGGATGCGAGGCACAGAGCGAGTCCACAGTGGTGCTGAGCCTGACCAATCCGAGCTCGAAGTTCCCCACCATCCTCGCGCACGGCACCTACGCCATGTCGAGCCCGACGGCGATGGAGAAGTACAACGCCAACGGAGTCGAGGCCAAGGGCGAGGGCTTCGCCTTCCCGGAGTACGGCCGCCTGCACCCGACCGGAACCGGCCCGTTCACCTTCGTCTCGTACGACGACTCGACCGGCACGGTCAAGCTCGCTCGCAACGACAAATACTGGGGCGACGCACCGAAGATCGCGGGCATCGAGTTCCGCACGATCCCGGATGAGACGGCGCGCCGGCAGGAGCTCGAGGCCGGCACCATCCACGCCTACGACCTGCCGGCCCCTCGCGACTGGAAGAGCCTGCAGGACGGCGGGTTCCAGGTCGTCACCCGGCCGCCGTTCAACGTCATGTACCTCGGCCTGAACGCGACCACCGTGCCCGAGCTCAAAGATCTCCGTGTCCGCCAGGCCATCGCCTGGGCGATCAACAAGCAGCAGATCGTCGACACGCTGCTGCCCGAGGGCTCCGAGACCGTGACGCAGTTCGTCCCCCGTTCCGTCGAAGGCTACGACAGCGGCGTCGAGGGGTACCCGTACAACCCGGACAAGGCGCGCGCCCTGCTCGCCGAGGCCGGCGTGCCGAACCTCAAGATCGAGCTGTGGTACCCGACCGAAGTCACGCGCCCGTACATGCCCGAGCCCAAGCGCTTCTTCGATCTGATCAAGGCCGATCTCGAGGCAGTCGGCATCCAGATCGAACCGGTCGCGAAGTCATGGGCCGGCGGCTACCTCAGCGGTCGTGAGGCGGGCCAGGCACCGGTCTACCTGCTCGGCACCACGGGGCACTACAACAGCGCCCAGAACTTCCTGGGCATCCTGTTCGGCGCCACCGACAACGCGTTCGACACCGGTCTGCTCGGCTTCGGCCAGGAGCTCGTCGACGCCCTCAAGGAGGCGGACCGCGAGCCGGATCAGCAGAAGCGCGTCGACATGTACCTCGAGATCAACCGCAAGATGGCCAATGACTGGCTGCCGTCGATCCCGATCGCCAGTAGCCCCTCCGCGCTGGTGCTCGACGGCAGCGTGCGCGGCATCGTCGCCAGCCCGGTCGGTGGCGAGCGCCTGGCCACGGCTACCCTCGACAAATAGCCCCACCCGGGTGCGGGCCGCGCGCAGGCGCGCCCCGCACCGATTGGATAGACATGTTCCGGTTCATCCTCCAAAGAACGCTCCAGGCGGTCGCGACCTTCGCCGCCCTCACGGCGATCCTGTTCGTCTGGCTGCGCAGTCTCCCGGGCGGACCACTCGATGCGCTGCTCGGCGAGAACGCCACCCCGCAGGACCGCGCCAAGCTCGTCGAGTCACTCGGCTTGGACGAGTCGCTGTGGACGCAGTACCTGCGCTACCTGGGACGGTTCTGGACCGGCGACCTCGGCGTGTCGACGGGCGTCTGGCGCGGCGCGCCCGTCACCGAGGTGATCCTCACGCGGGCGCCCGCCACGATCGAGCTCGCCCTGAGCGCGCTGACCGTCGGCGCCGTGCTCGGCATCGCCGCCGGCTACTGTGCGGCGAAGAGGCGCGGCGTGTTCGACGTCGCCTTCCTCAGCTTCTCCGTGCTCGGCCTCGCCGTGCCGGTCTTCTTCACCGCGTTCATCCTCAAGTACGTCTTCGCCGTCCGCGCGGGATGGCTGCCGCCGTCGGGACGGGCCGACCTGAGCGACTCCATACCGACGCCGACGGGGCTGACGCTCCTGGACTCGCTGCTCGCCGGGAGCGGGGCCGCGTTCGCCAAGAGCCTCACCTACCTCACGCTGCCGACGATCGCCCTGGCGATCATCCCCTTCGCCGTGATCTTCCGGCTGACCCGGGCGTCCGTGACCGAGACGCTCCAGCAGGACTTCATCCGCACGGCGAACTCCAAGGGCCTGCGGAACCCGACGATCGCCGGGCGCCACGTGCTGCGCAACTCGCTGCTGCCGGTGATCACGGTGATCGGGCTGCAGGCCGGCGGCCTGTTCGCCGGCGCCGTGCTCACCGAGACCGTCTTCAACTACCGCGGGCTGGGGCAGTCGATGGCGCTGGCCTTCACCACGCGCGACTACGCGGTGCTGCAGGCCCTCATCATGCTCGCCGCCGTCCTGTACCTGGTCATCAACATCGTCGTCGACATCGCCTATGCGCTGTGCGATCCGAGAGTGAGGACGCCATGACCGCCGCCCCGGCCGTTCCGCGCCACCGTGCCGCGACCGGACGACCGGGTGCGCAGACCCTGAGGCGGCTGCTTCGCCAGCCGGCGTTCCTGATCGGCGGGGCGATCACCTTCGTGTTCGTCCTCGTCGCGGTCACCGCGCCGGTGCTGGCGCCGCACGACCCGGCCGCTCCGTTGCTGCTCGATCAGGTGCGCGCGCAGTCGAACCCCGTTCCGCTTCCGCAGGACGGATTCCCGCTGGGCGGGGATCCCTCCGGTCGCGATCTGCTGTCCCGGCTGATCGCCGGAGCCCAGCAGACCCTCATCGTCGGGGTGATGGCGACGCTCGGCGGTTTCGTCGGCGGCATCGCGCTCGGTCTCGTCGCGGGCGTGTTCGCCGGCAAGGTCGACACGCTCGTGATGCGGGCGGTGGACGTGATGCTGGCGATCCCGTCGCTGCTGATGGCCTTCTCGATCGCGGCCCTGTTCGCCCACCCCAACGAGTGGACCCTGATCCTCACCATCGCGATCGTGCAGGTGCCGATCTTCGCCCGGCTCATGCGCGGATCGATGCTGGTGCAGCGCGGCACCGACCACGTGCTGGCCGCGCGGGCGCTGGGCGTGAAGCCGGGGGCCATCGTCTTCCGGCACATGGTCCCCAACGCGCTCGGGCCGGTGATCGTACAGGCGACCCTGAGCCTGGCCGTGTCCATCCTTGACGCCGCCGCCCTGTCCTTCCTCGGGCTGGGCAACCCCGACGACGGCCGGCCGGAGTGGGGGCAGATGCTGGGCGGCGCGCAGCAGTACTTCAACTCGTTCCCGCATCTCGCGATCTACCCGGCGCTGTGCATCATCGTCGTCGCCCTGGGCTTCACGCTCATGGGCGAGTCGCTGCGCGAGACCCTCGACCCCCGCACCCGGAGGTGATGCAGATGAATGCGCATGCGCACCAGACCCGGCTCGGAGCGGATCCGCTGCTGGTGGTCGAAGACCTGTCGGTCACGTTCTCACGACCTGGCCAGGAGCCCTTCACAGCCGTGGACGGGGTCGGGTTCGAGGTCCGTCCCGGCGAAGTGGTCGGCCTGGTAGGCGAGTCCGGCTGCGGCAAGTCCGTGACCTCGCTCGCCATCATGGGGCTCCTGCCCCGCCGGGGGACCCGCGTCAGCGGCAGGGCGGTCTTCGACGGCGTGGACCTGCTCTCACTGTCCGATCGTGAGCTGCGCGATCGCCGTGGCGCCGACGTGGCGATGATCTTCCAGGACCCGTTGTCCTCGCTGAACCCTGTCGTGCCGCTGGGAGTGCAGGTGGCGGAGGTCATCCAGCGCCATCGCCGGATGAGCCGGTCCCGGGCGACGCGGCAGGCGCAGGAGATGCTGGAGCGGGTCGGCATCCCCGATCCCGCCCGGCGGATGCGCGAGTATCCGCACCAGGTCTCCGGTGGCATGCGCCAGCGCGTGCTGATCGCCATCGCCCTGGCCTGCGAACCGCGGCTGCTGATCGCGGATGAGCCGACCACGGCGCTGGATGTCACGATCCAGGCCCAGATCCTCGCGCTCCTGAAGGAGCTCGTCGTCGGCTCGGGCACCTCGTTGATCATGATCACCCACGATCTCGGCGTGGTCGCCGGCCTGTGCGACACGGTCAACGTGCTCTACGGCGGACGCATCGTCGAGCGGGCGGACCGCTATTCGCTCTTCGACGCGCCCCGGCATCCTTACACCGGAGGGCTGCTGGAATCCGTACCGGCATTGGGTGAGGGGGAAGAGCGGCTACGACCCATCCCGGGTTCCGTCGCCGACAACATCCCGTGGTCGCAGGGGTGCGCCTTCGCGCCGCGCTGTCGCGTCGCCACCGACCTCTGCTTCCAGGAGGGGCCGGCCTGGTCGGCCGACGGCGAGCGGCGATCGCGCTGCCACCACCCGCTGCCCGTTCCGATCATCGTGGCGAAGGAGACGACTCCATGACGACGGTCGCCGTTCCGACCCGACCGGGCGCCGGTGAGCAGCCCCTCCTCGACGTCCGCGACCTCAAGGTCCACTTCCCGATCCGCCGAGGGGTGTTCGTGGAGCGGACCGTCGGCCACGTCCACGCGGTCGACGGCGTCGACCTGCAGATCATTCGTGGGGAGACCTACGGCCTGGTCGGGGAGTCGGGGTGCGGCAAGTCGACGTTCGGGCGCGCCGTGCTCCAGCTGACCCCCGTGACCTCGGGGGAGATCCGCTTCGGCGGAATCGACCTGCGGTCGCTGCGCGGTGAGGCGCTGCGCCGCCAGCGCCGCCACATGCAGATGGTCTTCCAGGATCCGCTGGGGAGCCTGGACCCCCGGCAGAGCGTCGAGCAGATGTTCCGTGAGGGGATGGCCGCGCACGGACTGGCGAAGGGAGATGTCTCCGGGCGCCTCGACGAGCTGCTCGACTCGGTGGGGCTGCCGCGGACGGCGCTGCGCAAGTACCCGCACGAGTTCTCCGGAGGACAGCGTCAGCGCATCGGCATCGCCCGGGCACTCTCGGTGGAGCCGCAGCTGATCGTCGCGGACGAACCCGTCAGCGCCCTGGACGTGTCGGTCCAGGCGCAGGTCATCAACCTACTCGAGGACGTCCAGGCCGCATACGGGCTGACCTACCTGATCATCGCGCACGACCTCGCCGTGATCCGGCACATGAGCGACCGGATCGGGGTGATGTACCTCGGCGGGATGGTGGAGGAGGCGCCCACTGCGGAGCTGTTCGCCGAGCCGCTGCACCCCTACACGCGGGCGCTGCTCTCCGCCGTGCCGCAGCCCGACCCCCGGTACGAGGATTCTCGCGAGCAGATCCTGCTCCGCGGCGATCTGCCCAGCCCGGCGGACCCGCCGCCCGGATGCCGGTTCAGCACCCGTTGTCCGTGGAAGCAGCAGACCCGCTGCGACACCGAGCGCCCGCAGCTGCGGACCGTCGGGGTTCCGGGGACGACCGCCGCCCACCGGGTCGCCTGCCATTGGGCGGAGGGCATCCGCGACGGTGCGATCCGGCCGACGCGGTCGACCCGCGTCGACGCCGCCCTGCCCGTCGGCGCGGCCGCATCATCGAGGTCGGCGTCCGGCACCCCGCCGGCGACCGGCGGGAGCTGACCGCTGTGCCGGCGACGCGGGCCGGGACAGGGCCGAGGGCGCTCGGGCGGAGGGGAGCGGCGTGAACGGCGTCCTCACGCAGCACCTCCACGAGCTCGTGCATTCTCTCGGCGCATCGCTGGACGTGCCGGTCGAGGTCACCGACGTGCAGTTGAACCGGATCGCCCGGTCGATGCCGAACTCCTCCACGGACGAGGACTTCGCCGAGGCGGTGTCGCCTCGGCACCTCGGATTGAGCGCGCGCTCCGTGGCCCTGATCTCCGAACCCATCTACATCGGCGGGAGCGCCGACCTCGGGATGCCCCTGACGCTGGTGATCCCGGTGCGATCGCCCGGTTCGGCGCCGTCGCTGCTGCTCTGGATCACCTGCGCGCGAGGGCCGCTGTCGCCCGAGCGGATCGAGAGCGTGGGACGGATCGCGGAGGCCACCGTCTGCGCGCTGGAGACAGCCGGGCTGCTCGCATCGCCCGAATGGGCGGACGACCACGTCGGCCGTGCCTTCGCTTCAGGGGATCTGGACGGACTGGACTCGCTGCTGGGCCGGGCCATCCGCGACAGAAAGCTGCTGCACGACGGGACCTTCGTCTGCCTTGCGCTCTCGATGCCCGCAGCGCTTGACCCGGACTCGTCGGGATCGGCGGCGCAGCGGCGGCTGACCACCGTGACGAACCGCTTCGCCGAGGACCATCTGCGCGACCGGTGCCTCATCGCGTTCAGCGGTTCCGTCAGCTTCGCGCTGCTGGCACCTCACCCGCGCGACGTCCAGACGACCCTGCCAGGGCTGCTCGCGACGAAGACCGTTGACCTGATCTTCCGGTCCCGGCGGAACGGCATCGACCTCCCATGGCTCGTCGCTGTCAGCACGATCGTGGCCGATCGCGCGAGTGTCGCCGTCTGGCAGGCCAGGCAGGGCCTGGACCTGGCCGAGAGCATGGGCTGGAAGCACCAGGTCGTCCACTGGGAGAGAACCGCGCACATGCGCGGGCTCGCCGCGGTGCCCACGGACGTCCTCGTGCGCCACTTCATCAGCCCGTCCCTGCGATGGCTTCTCGAAGACGAGTCGGCTGAGGACCTCGTCCGGACTCTCAGGGCGTTCCTGACCACGGCGGGGAACGTCAAGCAGGTCGCGGCAGACCTGTATCTTCACCGTGCGACCGTCTACCACCGGATCAGGAAGGTCGAGGCGAGGCTGGGAGTAGACCTGTTCAGCGGTGCAGGGCGTCTGGAGGTCCACGCCGGTCTTCTCGCCGCAGAGGTCGTCGCGAGCCGGACGACGGCGGGGCGAGAGCTGCCCGGCCGCCTCACTCCGCGGCCGAGCCCTTCTTCTCCCGCCTCAGCGCGTGCAGGATCGGCTCTGTGTATCCGTTCGGCTGGGCGGCGCCCTCGGGGATGAGCCGGAGTTGGTCGCGCGCCTGAAGGAGCTCGGCGCGACGTCCGCCGATGTGGGCCAGGGCGACCTCCCATGGAAGGTTCTGGCCGACCCGGAGGGCAACGAGTTCTGCGTCCTCGGCCCGGCCTGACGCGGAGCCTCCCCGCCTGCTCCGCCACGCCCACGCCACCGGACTCATCAATGACGGCGTCCCCATCGAAGTCGTCCGCCGCCGCCTCGGCCACGCCTCCACCGAGACCACCCGTCGCACCACACCGACCCCCTCGCCGCTTGACACTTGAGCTCCTGGGATGTCCCTAAGATCGATTTGTCTGGAGTGAGTCGCTCTGGATGCCCAAGGCGACGGGGTGTGGCTGCTGGGATGTTGCCTCTGTCGTGGCTTCGAAAGAATGGCCACCCCATCGTTTGGGACTCCCCGACCGCTTATTGAGATCTGATGCGAATCGTCGCTGTTTAGGGACCTGTCGGCGGGGGCGTCCACGGGGTTGACCAGCCAAGACGAGAGGGCGAGCCGGATGACGGTCCCTGATGTGGCCTGGGTCGGCATCGACGCCGGCAAGACCAGCCACCACGCCGTGGCAGTGGACGCCGACGGCAGGCGGTTGTGGTCGGTGAAGGTCGGCAACAGTCAGCGGCAGCTCGAAGAGCTTGTGGCGCGGGCGGCCAAGACCGGCGGCGAGGTGCGATGGGCGGTGGACCTGATCAGCACGCAGGCATCGCTGCTGCTGGGGGTGCTGCTGACCGGCGGCCAGAACGTCGTCTACGTGCCCGGTCGGATGGTCAACGGCATGGCCGGAGTATTCCGCGGTGAGGGCAAAACCGACGCGAAGGACGCGGCAATCATCGCCGATACCGCCCGGATGCGCCGAGACCTGACCCGCGTCACCGTGACCGACGAATTGGTGGTGGAGCTGACCCGGCTGACCTCGCACCGCGCTGACCTGATGGCCGACTGGGTACGCGGGGTCAATCGCCTGCGCGCCTTGCTGGGCTCGATTTTCCCCAGCCTGGAGACCGCGTTCGACTACACCACCCGGTCGGCGCTGATCCTGCTCACCGGGTTCTGCACGCCGGCCGAAGTCCAGGCCGCCCAGTATGACGGGCTGGTCGGTTACCTGGCCGAACATGGAGCCTGGCGCAAGAGCATGGACGCCATGGCCACCACCGCCCTGCAGGTTGCTGCTGAGCAGACCGTGGCGTTGCCCGGCGAGGTCACTACCGCACTGCTGGTCAAGCAGATGGCCCGCAAGCTTCTGGACCTGGATCGAGAGATCAAGGACGCCGGCAAGCTCATTACCAGCCGCTTCCGTGCCCACCCTCAAGCCGAGATCATCGAGAGCTTGCCCGGCATGGGCCCGATCCTGGGTGCGGACTTCATCGTCGCCACCGGAGGCGACGTCCAGGCCGCCTTCGGCAACCCCGGGCGGCTGGCATCCTACGCCGGGCTCGTGCCTGTCCCCAAGGACTCCGGCCGCGTCACCGGCAACTGGCGGCGCCCCAAACGCTACAACCGATCCTTGCGCCGAGTCTTCTACATGGCCGCGCTGTCCAGCCTCCGCGTCGACGGCCCATCCAAGATCTTCTACCAGCGCAAACGCGACGAGAACAAGCTTCATACCCAAGCTCTGCTTGCCTTGGCCCGGCGACTTGTCGATGTGCTGTGGGCCCTGCTGCGTGACAACCGGACCTTCTCGCCAGCGCCACCGCAGCAGGTCATCGCGGCTGCTGCTTGACATGGTCATTGAGATTCTTTGGGGCTGGCTGCTCGGACCCGAGTGGAGGGCCCATTAGGCAGATTCAGACCCTACGGGCTGGGTGCGGTGGTGAGTTCATAGCCTGCTTCCTCGACCGCAGCGCGCACCTCCGCGATATCGAGTTCCCTGTCGCCGGTCACCGTGACCGTGCCGCTCTCGACGTCAACCACCACGGCGCCGACACCGGGGATGCGTTCGATCTCCTCGGCGACAAAGCCCGCACAGTGCCCGCAGGCCATACCGCTCACGCTGTAGGTGCTCTCGGTCATGCCGACGCCTCCTGCCGATCGGACATCGTGGGCGCCGGCTGTCCCGGGTCGCCGTCGGTGGGGAGAGTGCGGGTGAGCATGTGCGCCTGCCGCATCCGCCCATCAGGAGCGAACTGCCCGAAAAAGTACACCTCTATGGCGAGGTCTCTTTTGCGGTTGTGCACGCGCAAGGTGTACCGGGCAGCGATCTGGTCCCCGTTCGCCAGTGCTTCGTGCACCTCCATACGGCTCTGGGGCCGGTTCTTGCGCACGGGGCGGGTGTGCGCGATGAGCTTGTCCCGGTCTATCCGGTTTCCGTCGGCGATCTGGACGATGTCCGGCGTGTGATAGCGGTCGACGATCAGCGCCAGGTCCTCGTCGCCGCACAGCAGCTCCTCGGTGAAGGAGGTGAAGAAGTCGGCGATGAACTGCTTGGGGTTGGTGTCATGGAGCGGGCTCACGGTGTTCCCATCGCACCATAGGCCTTAGATACGATCTCTTACAAGCCGTAAGATATACAGCGTCCCAAAACTTTGACAAGATGTAAGAGATGACTCCGCCCCAGGCTCACAACCGCCGCGCCGATGCCCTACGCAGCAGGGCCTCCATCCTGGATGCCGCGCTCCAACTCCTCAATGCCCATCCCGACGCCAGTGTCGAAGCCATCGCCACCGCAGCAGATGTGACCCGCCAGACCGTCTACGCCCACTTTCGCTCGCGGGAGCAGCTGCTGGCGGCCGTCATCGACCGGATCACCGAGGAGGCCGTCGCCGCGATGGACGCCGCCGACCCTGATACGGGCCCGGCGGCCGAGGCGCTGCTGCGACTGCTTGACGCAAGCGCCCGCACAGCGGGACGCTACCCCGTCCTGCTCCAGAAGATCAGCTCGCTGGCCGTGAGCCCGCAGGCCGACCATGAAAGCCACACGCCGCTCGCCGACCGTCTGAAGCGAGTAATCCGGCGCGGGCAACAGGCCGGCGAGTTCGATGACCGGCTTTCGCCCGACTGGCTGGCCACGGTCACCATCAAGCTCGCTCACGCCGCAAGCGAGGAGATCGACACCGGCCGCCTGTCGCCCAAGGAGGCGGTGCAAGCACTCCACACCACCCTGCTCCGCACGCTCGGCGCCACCACACCCACACTTGCGATACCCCCGCCGCCAAAGATCGACAACCACTCCGGCTTACCGCGCCGCTGAGGCCAGATCGTCAACGGCCTTGCTGGTACCCCAGGGCAGGTTTGGGCCGTCTGTCGCAATTCTTGCGAGCACCCCGAGTAGGCGCGGTGCGGGGGTGGACCTGCAACAGAACCGGTTTAGCGCACGATCCGGTTCCAATGTTCCTCAGTGGGTGTTTGATCCCATAGGTTCCGCCTGGTTCGCTTTCAGGTGCCGCGCCAGGTTGGGGTGTTTTCGCCGATGAGGCGGCGCCTCTGCTCCGCCGATACAGAGGCGCCAAAGAAGTAGCATCTTTCGCCATATTTGCGGATTAAACACCCACTAAAGTCGGGGAGATGGATCCACATCGCAAGGTCGCCGAACGTGTCGGAGCAGAGCTCACCGAACGAAACGACGTGCTCGCCGTCCTGCTTGCCGGGTCAGTGTGCCGCAGCGAGCATGTGGCCACCTCCGACGTCGACCTGCTCGTCGTGACCACGGAAGACTCCTCGCTGGAGGTGGGGCCTCGACGGCTGGTCGAGGGCCTGCTGGTGGAGTGGATCGCGCGGCCGGAAGCGGAATGGCTCACCCGTTTCGACCGGCCGAAGACCTCGTGGCTGTATTCGTTTCTCGAGGCAGAGGTCCTGATGGACTTGGGGCCGGGCACCCGTCTCGTGGAGGCGGCCACGAGGGTGTTGGAGACCTATCGCACGTCGGCGAAGCTGCGTGAGCTGCTCGCGACCACTCTCTGGCACGGTCAGGCGAAACCGGACCGCGCACAGGCGGCCGGAACACCCCGGGAACTCGGATTCTGGGCCGCGATCTGCATGGAGACGGCGCTGGACGGCCTGTACGCCGTACACGATGTTCCATTGCCTGCCGGCGCGCGGCGGCTGGCCTACCTGCATCGGGTTCCGTTGGCCGAAGACGAGGACACACTCGTTGAAACGATGCTCACCGGCGATACCGCCGGCCGCTTCGAAGCGACTCGGCACCTGATAACGCGGCTGCGAACAGAACTCGGCCCAGCCGACACGAACACGCCTGACCGCCGCCCTCCCCAGAAGACGGGATTCCCGCCTGCCCCGAGGCCCGGCCAGGAGAACGGCGAAGACCTCAACGGGCAGCTTAGCGGGGCCAGGCAGGCAACATGGTGAATGCTCTGCGCGCGCAGAACGTGTTACCTGACGGGATGCGCGTCGATTAGGCCGATCCCCTGCACGACGAACTCCTCTGGCTTCCCGACATTCTTACGGGCGTCATCTCGACAGCGGCCACACGGATACGGAACTGCTGGAGATTCCCGGAGAAGGTGTGATCATCGATCGACTGTGCTGCGATTGTTCGAGAACAGCGCGAAGCCTGGGGTCCTGTCAGAACGAGTGCGCACTCCTGACTGCAAGTGAGAACTGATGCTTCATTATATGGTCCGCCAACGGCTACCTGGCGCGGGCGTTCGTAATCAGGCCGGCTGTGGTGAAATCAGGACCATATCCGATGTGCGCGATAACGACGACGGTATTACCCGAGACCGCCATTGCACGGATATTCATCTGATCACTATATGCAGGCAACCAATGCGTGACCCAATTCTCGCCATCGTCTGCGGAAGTCCATACCGTGGGCACATCGGTGGTGGTATCCAAGTCAATGCTTAACCCGGCTGCGACGAAAGTCCCCGACCCGGCACTCATCAAGTTCACTCGTTCTGGCCTTCGCCCATATTTCTCTGGAAATCGTTGGACAGGGAACCAAGTCCGCCCTTGGTCGGTTGATCGGTACACCACTAATTCAACGGCGTCCTCCTCCTCGAGGGGGTGGTGGTGGTCGGTTTCGACGACTTCTGAGCGCCGGCAATGAGTACTGCGGTTCCACTGGCAGCGACGCTCTCAACCCAGGTGAGAGGCAGCTCCCGAGTGATCTCCTCGTACGCGCCATTCTCGCGCTCGATGAAAACGGCGTGCGGAATCAGACTCCCGGGTGGATGGCCAGGACATTCGCCTAGTAGAACGACTCCGAGCGAATTCGCGTCGGTTTCCATCCGGTGGATGGTACAGCGGGCAGGCAGGTCAGGTTCAACGCGCTGCCATGGCTGACCTTCGCGCATGATCCACAGAGAAGCGGGATAGCCGGCGAGGGCCATGACCTCGCCTCGGTGGGGTGCCGCGGCGGGCCACCTGGGTCCGCCGCCTGAGTCCATGGGGATACCTGGGCCCGCTGTCCATGTATGACCGTCGGGTGAAAGCCACGTGGCGTAGCGGAAACGGCGATCATCCCGGATCGCACCGACAGCGAGGATCCCGCCCTTCCACGCCACAAGGCCACTCGCCTGAAAACGCATGTTGGGCGGTGGGTCGATCCGGGCGAGGAGACCTGGGCGCCAGTGCAGTCCGTCTTTGGATATCCAGGATTGCAGACGAGATCCATCACCTGCTGCGCCTATGGCCACAAAACCCTCAGCAGCGGCGACCACAAACTCGGGATTGAAAGTCCCGCTCTCCAAACCGAGGCTGGAGAGCGGCAGAAAGCGCCAACGGTCGAGGCCGGGCCCAGCCAGATACCCACTGTCGGCGACTGTCAGGAGCAGGAGACAGACGGTTAACGCCCGATATAGCCGGGTCATGAGCCATCCCCACACTTTTTGGACGTCCGCTTGTTGGTATCGATAGGTTTGTATTCGTTCCCTAATTCCCCCGAGCTGATGTTAAAAATGGGGATCCCCGCGACTCCCCCGGTCGAACGGAACGGATTCTGTTCGGAACCGATCTCCAGCTCATCAGGGCGGCCTTCGGACACGTAGCGGACTTTCAAAAACCAGCTGTAGGTTCGGGCGGCACAACTCGTCACCTCCAAGCGCAGTTGGAGAGGAGCGCTGGGGGTGACCGTGGCGCCGCGCACGCCTGGCCCGCCTTCGGAGGAACCCTCCGGATATTCCTTTCCGTCTTTCACCTCGAATAATCGAGAAGTGGCCAGATCAAGGCGCAGGAATTTTCCGGTTCCCGGTCCGCAACCTCGCGTTCGTGTGAGCACCCAGTCGAAGCCGGGTTTTTCCAGGCGGCTGGTAATGACTGGATTAATGGACTGGATGTGCACGGTGCGATGAGAGTTTAAGGTGACCGTCAAAACCCCACGCTCCCAAGAGACACCCCCCTTCTTGATCACACTTTCTCGCGGATCTTCTTGAAAGGTGTACGGGATGCGCTCGGCGCGTGGTCCGCCTGCGGGCATCGCCACCGATGTGGCGAAATCACATCCCGAGTCGGCAGGCCAGCTCTGAGTGGATATTCTCAACGGCTCAATCCCTACCATGCTATCCATGATTGGGTTAAGAAAGGGTATGTAAGGTTGAATGAGCGGCTGGCCGATATTACCTGCGATGAATGATGTAATACCCAACACGCACGTCACCAGAAAGGGGACGGATGGGGCGCCGGAGCCCTCGGCACCTCCATCGGGCTGCGATGACGCATCGTGCTCGCTTTGGCGCGTATGCTGTTGCCCTCGATACTTCCGAGCAATCAGCATTAAAAGTATCGCCACTATGCCAATCCCTATAAAAACAGCCCAGATTGGCAACTTGGGGACCGTTATTGAGATCATGAACACAAGGATTCCGGTGATCGCCAGAAAGATCCAAAATAGAGCGGACTGCACAAAGGAAGGCATCTTTGGGCCGCCGGTTCGGTAGACGGGAAAGTTGGAAGCATCCCACTTTGCCATGCGGCGGCTTACAGAGTTGGGCAATCCAGAAAAATAGCAACATTGACTATGCAATCACCATCTCCTGCGCCCTTTCCCCCTGAGTAGCGACCTGCTTCGATGAGTTGCAGGATGAGGATGGCCTGCACGATCGCGGTAGCACGGCGTGCGCAAACTCCAGAACTCCGAGGCCCCGCACCTGACGGCCGAGGCCCTGCGCCGGTTGATCGAGCAGAAGATGCGCGAGGTGACCCGGCACAACATCATCCGCCGGGAGAGCTTCGCCGAGAAGCTCGAAGACCTGATGATTCGCTACATGCGGCAGCAGCTCAGCAGCGCCGAAATGATCGCCATGGCCAAGGAGGTCTCCGCGGAAGCCCGGCGCGGTGAGCGCTTCGACCCTCCGCTCAACCACGCCGAACTGGCCTTCTACGACGCGGTGGCCAACCATGGCCTGGCGAAGGCCCTGATGGGCGATGACACCCTCGCACAGATCGCCCGCGCGCTGGTCACGGACATCCGCAAGAACCTGACCGTCGACTGGCTCTCCCGCGAACCGGTACGCGCCAAGCTCCGCAACCGCATCCGACGCCTGCTCACGAGGTTCGACTATCCCCCGGACGAGGAACGCGCGGCCGTGGACCTCGTCCTCAAGCAGATGGAAACCTTCGCCACCGAGTGGGCCCCGACGGCATAGTGCGATAAGCGTGTCCTCCGGGGTGCGGAAGTGGCGCCGGGAACTCCCCGGTGAGATCGGGAGCCCGGCGTTCGCGCTTTCTCCCGGTTACGCCTCTGGCGTTTCGTGGTTACAGCAGCGGCTCCTGGCTGAGCTGGAGGCGGACCTACCAGCCAACCGATTACGCCTCCGCTGTTTCGTGGTTACGACAGCGGGGGTGGGTAGCGGTGGATCTCCGCTCGGTGTCCCGTCGCGCCGGCGAACTTGGCGTCGTCGGTCAGCAGTGGCATGCCCAGCAGTTCGGCGAGGGCCACGTACATGCCGTCGTAGGCGGTGAGATTGTCGCGCAGTTCCAGCACTCGCGGCTGCAGCGGCAGCATCGGATGCCGGACGATCCGCAGCTGGGCGTAGCGCTCCAACATGATCCGGCCCCGCGTCTCGGAGATCCGCACCTCCGGCTTACTGGTGATCACATGACCGCGCACCACCGAGGCGATCTCCACATCGATCAACGCCGGGGCGTGCACCTTGCGCGCCAGCCGCCGACGGAGAAGGTCGTCGCCCTTCACGTTGGCCAGCAGGCGGAAAACGATCGAGGCATCCACGACCAGGCTCACCGGCGGTCCTCGCGCAGCGTCTCGCGGACGAAATCGGGGTCGTACGGCACCGGCTCGTCGGCGGCGATCTTGGCCATCACCTCGTCCAGCGCCGGGGTGGCCGCCTCCTCGTTCAGCAGGTCACGTAGGTAGGCCGTCAGTGATTTTCCCTCGCGCTCGGCTCGCGCCTTCAGCGTCCGCTCGGTCGCTTCGGGGACATCTCGAATCTGAATGATTCCCATCCTTCCACGCTAGCATGCAGATTGCATGCAAATCCGTTGCCGGTTGCCGTCACGGTGTTGCCGCGATCCATGAGACGTCTTTCCAGCCCGCCTCTGGCGCCGTGGGTGGATCCATCTGGTGGCTTGGCGGGCGGTCCGGGGTACTGCCGGGCCGAATCCGCTCCGGGCGGGCAGCCTTTCCCGCTCCCCTACGACATCGGCCCCGGCCTGATCGTCAGGCGGCGAGTTCGTGGTTCAGACGGTCACGGAAACGAAGCGAACCACCAGGCGAGACCCGCCCACCGAACGACCACCCCCATCCCACACACGATCAGGCAACGAGCTCACGGTTCAGACAGTCGCGGAAACGAGGTGAACCAACCGGTGAGACCCGCTCACCGGTTGCAGCTCCGTCCCGCAGGTGTTCAGGCGGCGAGTTCGTGGTTGAGGTGGTCGCGGAACTCACGGACCATCATGCTGCCCCTGTACGGCTCAAGCCGGTCGGCGAACTGCCGGATCAGGTCGGTCGAGCGGGCGGAGGTCAACGCCTTCGTTGCCGGGATCGCGGCTCGGGCGGCGGCGAGGGACTGTTCCAATTCCCCCATTCCCAGGTACGCCTCGGCGACATGCACCTGGTTGAACTGGGCCGTTCGCGGGATGCGATTGCCAAACTCCACCACGGCTGCTTCCGCACGGGCCGCCGCTCGTTGGTGGTCGCCAAGCATGCTCCAGCAACGACCTCCCTGAGCGTTCAGTTCCACCTCTTCATATCGGGTAACCCAGTCCGGATCACGATCCGTGGGTCCTTGGGCATAGGCGTTCTCCGCCTCGGCGAGCAAGCGTTCGACCCGCTTGGCGCTGTGCTTGTCGTTGGTCTCGGCCGGTTTGGTCTGCAGGGCCGTTGCCCATGCCTGTCTGGTCAGCACAAACGCCATTACGCGGGGAGAGACCTGCGCCCGGCGAGCGGCGTCGGTCGCGGCTCGTGCCAGCCATACCGCCAAGGTGGCCTGCTCCAGATGAATCGCCTGCCGGGTCATCGTCGCCAGTATCCAGACACCGGTCAGCGGGTCGTTCCCCGTCTTCGCCAGCCGTAGCGCCTGACCGAAGTGCTGCTGTGCCTGGCCATGCTGGTTCAGGTCAAAGGCTGTCCAGCCTGCCAACAGAGTCATCCCCGCTGCCGCCGACATCAGCGCCGACCCCACCTGGTCGTCGTAGCGGCCCCGCAGCAACGGGGTCACCGTGCTGTCGAGATAGCGCACCACCGTCGGACGGACCAACTCGGCCCCGAACTGGTCGTCTATCTGACCGAACACCTGGCGAGCCTCGTTAATCCGATCGATGTCGGCTTGCCCTACCGTGCGCCTGTTTCCTCGCAGCGCGACCGTTTGAGGTGAATCGCCGTAGTTCCATGCGGTTATCCACCCCGCCAAAACCGAAGGCACGAACGGCAACGTGGCCAGCAGGTGGCGACGGGACTCGTCCATCTCATACCTCCACAGCAGAGCGGCCGACTTCACGCTAGCCGCCGTCGATGTGTCGCCGTACTCCGCGACCGGCCACGAAGATGTCTCCCCGAGGGCCCACCCTTCTATCCACTGCTCGACCTCGGCGGACTCCGCCTCGAACACCGCCGCGATCTTCCTGCGGCTGTGCGGCCGGATTCCCTGCTCGCTCCGCTCCCACCGCCCCCAGGTCCCCACGGCCACCCCCACCGCGGCCGCCGCCTCCTCCTGCGTCATCCCCCGCTCCAGCCGCGCCCTCAACAGATCCGGACGCCCCTTCCCGTCGCGCGCCTTCCTCATGGCCACTCTCTTTCGGTAGTCGAATCACCACCCATTGTGATGTCCGCAGGCCTCGGTCACCATCCCCCCAGCCAAACGACAGATTTTCGCCCACCAATGCTCGATACGACCGGCTGACACCCAGCCACGTTCGCCGTTGGCCGGGTCTCATCGGACAGTGATCAATGATCAGATGTCGATGTTCACCCTCGTCACCATGCTGGCGTTTCCTGCTGGGCACAGCCCCACAGCGAACGGAGCACGCCCATGCCACCAGCCGGCGACATCCCCCCAGGTGCCCCGCACCACCCCGCAGAAAGCCCGGCTCCCCCACCCACCCACAACTGGAAGCCCTTCACCCCGGCCGGACCGGTCGCCCCGCCGAGGTACGACACCGGAACAACGGACCGGAATATCGAGACGCCAGGACAAAACGCCGAAACCCCGGGCAAGGCCAGCGGCACGACGGGACAGGACAGTAGTGCGACGGAGCTATACAGCGGGACGACGGCATGGGAAAGCAGCACGGCCAGGCTGGACAACGGGACGACGACGGGGCGAGCCAGCGACGCGGCGGGGCGGAGTGACATCCGTGCGCTGGTCAAGGTCCTGCGACCCGGCTCCGTCTCCCGCCGCGCCCGCGCCATCGTCCGCGAGGTGCTCCAGCACACGGGGCTGCCCGAGGACGACATCGACACCGCCGAACTCATCGTCGCCGAGCTGGCCGCCAACGCCGAGAAGCACGCCCGTCCCCCGTACGAGCTGCGCGTCTTCAGCCTGGACGGCACTCCCAGCTGGTGCGAGATCGTCGACGGCGACCCCAACACCCACGAGGTCCGCCTCATCCTCAACCTGCTGCACTCGGTCAAGGAGATCGGCCTGCCCCTGCTCGCCGAGAACGGCCGCGGCCTGCTCCTGGCCCACCAGCTCTCCGGCGGCCACTGCCAGACCTACCCGGCCATCACCCTCACCACCGCCACCCCCGGCAAGGCTGTCGCCTTCGCCCTGCCCACCCTCTCGGGCAACCGCCTCATCTTCCCGTCCCTCCCCGACCTCCGACCCGGCCTGGCCGACCTCCGCCGCTGGTCATCGGGGTGAGTCTCGCCCTCGGCCGTGTCCGGGGGCTGAGCGGGTTCCGGTACAGCTGTCGCCCGTCGATGGCATCCCGCTACCTGGACGAGCGACGACACCGCGTTCGGCCACTATTCAGTTGCCGAGTCCGCCGAGTAGGTCCTGGATCGCCTGGAGGATGGCATCGGGGCGGCGGAAGATGACGCCGTGGAGAAAGTCGAAGCCGTTTCGACCATCACCCGCGCGCATCGCTTGTTTCCTCCCACCACTTAGGGCGCGTCTCACGAGTTGAGCGCGCGTTCAGTAGAAGATCGGCAGATGACGCGTCTGGCGCTGCTTTCCGATGACATGTGGGCTCGGATCGAGCCTCTGCTGCCGCCGACGAAGGGGCCGATGGGTCCGCCGTTCCGGCCGCATCGTCCGGTGGTGGAGGCTGTGCTCTACCGCCTTCGCACTGGAGTGGCGTGGCGAGATCTGCCGAAGGAATTCGGGGCGTGGCAGACGGTGCACCGTCGCCATCAGAGCTGGTCACGTGACGGGGTGCGGGACGAGATCCTCGCCACCCTGCAGGCAGACGCTGACGCGGACGGAGAGGTCGATTGGCGGGTGTCGGTGGACTCCACGATCGCGCGGGTGCATCAGCACGGTGCGACCGCTGCGAGGTCGTCGGTGTCGCCCTTCTCGCACACGGGGGGCGGCACCGAATGACACGAATCAGCTTGTCGAGCCCGACGATCATGGCATCGGCCGGTCACGCGGCGGCCTGACCACCAAGACACACGCGCTGGTCGACGGCAAAGGCCGCCCGCTCGTGGTGCTTGTCAGCCCTGGTCAGGCCGGGGACTCGCCGGCGTTGCCCAAGCTGCTCGCCGAGCTGCGGGTGGCCCGTAAAGGCCCCGGCCGGCCCCGCACCACGCCTGAACTGCTGCGGGGGGACAAGGCCTATTCGTCACGTGGCCATCGAGCGATGCTGCGGGCGCGTGGCATCAAGACGGTCATTCCTGAGCCGGCAGACCAGGCGGGGCACCGCCGGCGTCGTGGCTCCCGGGGTGGCCGGCCCGTCTCCCATGACAGCGAGGACTACAAGAACCGCAACGTCGTGGAACGGTTCTTCAACCGGATGAAGAACTGGCGCGGCCTGGCCACCCGCTACGACAAGCATGCCGTTGTCTACCGCGGCGGCGTTGTCCTCGCCGCCGTCCTGGATTGGCTCAAGCGGCCATGAGGCGCGGTCACCCGCCGTTGTGTCCGTGATTCAGCGGACACGTAGATCCTTCGGTCGCTAGAGTTGAAGCTGTTGCGGAATCCCGTCCACCTGGGGAATTGAGGAGCACTGATGTCTACAACGATGACCGGAGCTTCCGTTCGCCCCTTGGTGACCGCAGTCGCAGGCTTGTAACGCCGCGCGTGTAGCAGCAAAGTCAGCACACATCCCGGTCGCCGGGGCGAGGTGACACGTGTCACCGGCCCTTGGCGCTGTTTGGCGTCTCCGTTCGCCTTTCCGGGAGTTCTGCTGTGTCCGCTCGTCATTCTTCACTGCTCCGTGTACGTGTCCTGGTCGAACGCCTGATCGCTGCCCCGTTCGGCAGGAAATCTCAACGGTCGAGGTCAGCTCCGCCTGCTCCGAACTCCGCTGATCAGACTGTCAACCGGAATGTCCGCCTGCTGAGCTGGTTCAACTTCTTCGGCGACTTCCGCATGTACGGGCCGATTATGGTCATCTACTTCGCGCAAGTCACCGGCTCGTACACCGCTGCCGCCAGCCTCCTGGCGGTGAAGATGCTGTCTTCGGCAGCGTTCGAAGTCCCTACCGGGGTGCTCTCCGACCGCCTCGGCCGACGCGGCACGATGATCGCCGGTGCCGTCGTCATGGTGGCCGCCCATCTCGGGTACGCCGGCGCTTCGGGCTACGGCCTCCTCCTGGCAGCTGTTGTGCTGGAGGGATTGGCGACCTCACTGTGGAGCGGCAACAACGAGTCTCTGCTCTACGACACGTTGCTCGAAGCCGGCCGGGAGGAGGAGTTCCCCCGGCACTCGGGCCGGGTGAACTCGATGTTCCAGATCGCGCTCGCACTGGCGGCAGCCATGGGTGGCGTGGTCGCCGGCGCGTGGTCGCTGCGTGTGGTGGTCGTGCTGTCGGTCGTGCCGCAGGTGCTGTGCGTGCTCGTCGCCTTGCGGGTCCGGGAACCGCGGGTGCACGGCCCGCTGGAATCGAACGTGCTGGTGCATCTCGGATCGGCCCTGCGCGGCATCCGCCGTAATCCGGTGCTCCGCCGGATGACTCTGGTGTCGGCGCTTCGTTACAGCAGCGAAAGCGCGGCCCAGTTGTCGCCTGTTTTCGTGGCAGGGCTGTGGCCGCTCTGGGCGCTGGGCCTGTGGCGCACCTTCGGCCATGGCGTGGCCTTCGTCGGCTTCCGCGTCAGTGGTTGGGTGATCGGCCGGGTGGGCGCGGCCCGCACTCTGCTGTTCGGTGAGCTGTTCGACAACGTGGCGAACTTCGTGGCGCTGGTCAAGCCGACGGTGTTTTCGCCCGTGCTGCTTGGGTCACCGGCCTACGGCATGTCGACAATCGCCCAGCAGACGTTGCTGCAGCGCGAGTTCACCGACCGGGAACGCGCGACGATGGGTTCGCTTGCGTCGCTGCTCGGCAGCGTGCTCTACGCGCTCGTCGCCCTGGGAGCCGGCCTGGTGGCAGACCGTTGGGGCATCGTTCCGGCGTTGCTCGCGATCCAGGCGGTGGTGCTGATCGCACTTCCGCTCGCCTGGTGGGTGCACGCGCACGCTTCTTCGCTCCCCGCGGGCGCTGGGACGGTGACGGGATGAGCGCCTTCTCGGCCCCGGCCAGGCCTGCGGTCGACGTCGCAGTGCTGCAGGGTGAGATCGAAGCGATTTTCGGCTTCCGCTGCTCGGTGCCCTCTTTCGTCGCCGGCTCGCAGGACACCGATGCCTCGGTCCTGCGAGCCACGACGACAGAGGGCCAGGAGGTCGCCGTGAAGGTATCCCGCCGCGCAGGGCGTCCGGGCGGCCTGCTGGTGTCAGACCATCTCGCCGAGCTGGGGCTACCGGGAATGACGAGTCGTCTCACTTTGGAGGTTGTGAGACACGGCCTAGCTCACTCTCCGGCACGGGAGACAGGCATCCACCGTGGTCCGCGTCGTCCCGAGAGGAAATCGCCGACGAGCCGCGTGCATAGTTCCGGGTGTTCGAACAGCAGCAGGTGACTCGATCCGGGGACGATCGCGAGGTATCCGTCGGGGAGAGCCCGATACAGCTCCAGGGTGTGCTCAAGGGTCACGATGTCGTCGTCCGCGGCGATCACGAGCGTGGGGCACTTCACCTGTGCCAGGGCCTCGGAAGTGAGTGGCACACCGTCATCGACGGATGCTGCGATCTTGCGTGCGATGACGGGGAAGTGGGCCTCGCCATCGGGCGAGACCTCGCCATATGCCTTGATCACTTGGGGCGGCCACTCTCCGCCGGCATCGGGTCGCACGATCAGGCCGGCCGGGTCGAACGCGCAGCTGATCAGCACGAGCTGCGACACGAGGTCGGGGCGCTGGGTCGCGACCCACAGGGCGACGCTGGCGCCCGCACTGTATCCGACAAGCGAGGACGGGCCGCCGACTATCCGCTCAGCGAACGCGATCATGTCCGCCGCCATGTTGTCGATGGTGATGGGACCGGCGACATCCGCCGTGTGCCCGTGGCCCCGGCGTTCGGGCAGCAACAGCCGCGAGTGCGAGGAGAGTGTGTCAAGGTTCCCTGCGAAGTCCCGAGAGTCGCTGAAGTTGCCGTGCATCAGGACGACAGGCTCCCCAGCGCCCTTCTCGTCGTACCAGAGATCGACCTCGCCAAGGTGTATGTAGTTGCTCATGCCAAGGTATACGAGGCAGCCTCCCGAAACTCATCGGGCAGACCAAACATCTCGAACATCCGCGATGGCTGTTCAAGGAACGTGGTCCCGGCGATCATCTGGCCGTCGAGCCACTCGATGACCGTGAGCCCGAACGGGCGCAGGTGCCCGATCTCGTCTGGCGAGTACAGTGCGACCGCGGTTGTCCCGTTCGCATGAACCGGCACAACGCGCGAGCCGGCGCAAGGGTTGCCCGCTGCTCGCAATGCGGCTTCCATGTCTGCGCGACCGCGCAGCCACCAGGGGAATGGAGGCATCGATGTCGTGCCGTCCTCGCGCAGAAGCCCGGCCAGGGCGTCGACGTCATCGTTCTCGAACGCTTCGCAGTACCGCGCGAGCAGCACCTCAGACGACGGATCCAGCGGGACCGACGGCGCCTGTTTCGTTGCGAGGGTCACCAGCGCACGTTGAAGTGCGCTCGTCACCGAACCGACCGACGTGTCCAGGATGTCGGCCGTCTCGGCAGCAGCACATCCCAGCACGTCCAGCATCAGTCATCGCGGAAACTCAGACCGCGAGATGCCAACTCCTCACGGAGGATTCGTATGGCCTTCGGTCCGACTCCATGGATGTCCAGGAGTTCGCGTTCGGACCGGGCGGCCAACTGTTCGTAACGGGTTATCCCGTTGGCCGCCAGTCCACGTGGCGCAACCTTACCCAGGGAGGGCGGAAACTCTGTCTCGTCCACGATCAATCCTTGTCGGCGGTCGACGGTTGCGTCCACGAAAATAGTGAAGGATGGTTCCCCCGCCTGACCAGGAAAACGGCGAAGCCGCCAGCGGGAGGCCCCACGGAGGCCAGGACCTTGGGCCGATGGACAGCGATAGCGCCAGCCCTCCCGAACATCTCCTCGGACAGCGACGAAAGCCCAGGGAACTGGAGTTTGTCACGCAACGCAAGCAGAAATTACGGTCCGCGACACCGTACCCGTTGGCGCACCTTCGTTTCAGGGTTGGAGGGTGTCGTGGTGCGGGGCGGGGTGGCGGATGAGCCGGGAAGAGGTGTGGCGCAGACGCCGCCAGCGGCGCAGCGGGGTGGTCAGTCTCAGCAGATGCTGCAGGGACGTCTCGCCGGCGGCCCAGCGGCCGAGCTCGTCGCGGCCCAGCAGGTGGATCCGGAAGTCATCGGCCGTTTGGCGGGCATCGCGGGTGAAGGAGCCATTGGTGACCACCACGGCGATGTCGCCACCGTGCGCGGCGGCGGCCGTGCCGTTGACCTCGTAGATGACTCGGGAAGCAACCTTGGCGGCGGTGGTGGTGTGCTTGCACTGTACGACGATGACGTAGCCGCCGCGCTCGCGGCCGATGACATCGGCCGCCTTGTCTCCGCGCTGTCCCACGTGCCGGGCCGCGATGCCGTCCCGGATCATGAGGTCGCACACGGCCCGCTCGAAATCAGTGGGATTCATCGCATCCAGTTGCGGCAGCGTCAACTGCAGATGGCGCAGCCGCTCAGAACGGTGCCGGGCGGCAACGGCTTTGAGTTGAGACCATCCAATAATCGCCAGAACGGCGCACACTCCCACGGAAACCCCGATGTACCAGGTGCTGAAAATCGCGTCGACAACGACGCCGATGATTTGAATCGCGAAAGATCCGGTGATGAGTGTGATGACGGCGGCGGCACACCATTCCGCCGGTCCGGCGGGCATTCGTGGCCGGGGAAGGCGCCGCCGCAGTGCGCGTGTGAGGTGTTTCACGGCGCCCCGGTCGGCTCGGGCGGCGACTCCTGACCGGCGTCGGCAACCTGCTCGGGGGCCAGGACCTGTGCCGGGGGTGCGGGCTCTGACACCGAGGACGGCGGTTGGGCCGGGGTGGGCTGCTCAGTGCCGCTCTGGTTCCAAAACCATGCGATGGCGGCGATGGCGGCCAGAAGGACCCAGCCGGATCCCTTCGCGCTTTTCGGCTTCGGTCTATTGACCCAATGCCCACGCCGATAATACCTGCCTCGCGACATGACGGCTCCCTGAAAATGTTGGTGGTGTTTCGCCGTGTAGTGGCTTATGGGAGATGTAAACACGCACCACCGACAGATGAGCCCGCATTCGCGGTGTTCGGGAAAGCCGAGAATGGATAAGTGTGTTTCCACCGGGTGAGCAGATTATCGCTTCTTTGACGTAGCAGCGGGAGCTGCCCGGATGCCTCATGCGCCACCGCGGTGGTTAAGCGAGCAGAGTTGGGCCCGGGTCTGCACCTGGTGACGGGCGAGTCAGGATGAGCTTGAAAGGGGATCGGTGTCGTTGCACGGCGAGAGGTGGGTCTCGGGGGTAGGGAGGAGTTACGGATGCGTGCCACGACGACAGGGCCATGCGGCGTGCGCGTCATCGAGCACCCCGCCGTCGGAGTCCAGCACCCGGTGCCACGCCGGAGGCGTCGGCGGACAAGAGCGGGAACGGCAGCGGTACAACCGACCCTGCCGGGGTGCTAGGCTGCCGTTCGTTCGGTATTGGATCTTCGTGGGAGGGAGGTGAGGTTTGATGACCGCGGTGAAGACCGCTGCCATGCGCAGCGCCCGGACCAACCTCACGTCCCGGGCCCCGGTCTGACCCACTTCTTCCCCCAGCCTTGAGCCACCCGGCTCGCCAGGCAGGGTGATGTCCGTGTCTCGTCGGGGTCCCTTCTCCGCAAGGGTCTCTCACATTGCCACACACATACACCGCTCCATCCGGCCTGTCCCGGTACGGGTGGACCGGCGCACTTGACCAAACCTTCACTGAACATCACGAAGCGGGCCTGGTGCCGGCCCGGATCTCCCGGGTCGATCGCGGCCTGTGCACGGCGATCACCGCGTCGGGCCCGATGCGGGCCACGTTCGTCGCGCCACACCCGCCCGCCCCGCTCCTGACGCCCTGCACCGGCGACTGGGCCGCGCTGCGCCCGGGCGCCGAGCCGCACCTGACGGCGCTGCTGCCGCGGCACAGCGCGATCGTGCGCTCGTCGGCGTCCAGGTCCTCCCACGGGCAGGTGCTCGCCGCCAACGTCGACACGGTCGTCATCGCCTTGTCCCTGGCCACGCCCCTGGACGCGGCCAAACTGGAGCGGCTGCTCGCCCTGGCCTGGGAGAGCGGGGCACAGCCGGTGATCGTCTTGACCAAGGCGGACCTGGCCACCGATCCCGAGGCCGTCCACGCCGAGGCCAGCACGCTGGCACCCGGCGTGGACATCTTGGTCACCAGCGTCGCCACCGGTCACAACATCGACGTGCTGGCCGCTCTGCTGCGCGGCACCACCGTGCTGCTCGGCCCCTCGGGTGCGGGCAAGTCCAGCCTCGGCAACACGCTGCTCGGCGAGGAACTGCTGGCCACCGGCACGGTACGCGCGCAGGACGGCAAGGGCCGCCACACCACCGTCCGCCGCGAGCTGGTCCCCCTGCCCGGCGGTGGGGTCCTCATCGACACGCCTGGCCTGCGCGGGATCAGCCTGCACGGCGCCGCCGACGGCCTGGAGCAGGTCTTCGCTGAGATCGAAGACCTCGCCGCGCATTGCCGCTTCGGCGATTGCGCCCACGACACCGAGCCAGGATGTGCGGTCCAGGCCGCCATCGGGGCGGGTGAACTGCCCGAACGTCGTCTGCGCAGCTACCGCAAGCTGCAACGGGAGAACGTCTGGGCAGCCTCACGTACCGATGCCCGGCTGCGCGACGAGCGCGTCAACCGGCAGAAGGCCATTACCAGTCACCTGCGCGCCACCTACAGGTTCCGGGACCAGCAGCCATGACCGGCCGCGTCCCACCGACCTTTCCGACCGCTCATCGTCCGTCAGCAGCCCGCACCACCATGCCCGAAAGCCCGCACGACCCGATCAGCGATCCCGCAGTGGCGGCGTTCTTCGCCCTGCACGACAACCTGGCACGTCAAGGCCCCGGCTCCGACGCGACCACCCGCCACCTGCTGTCACAGCGCGCCCACGCGGCCGACCTGGCCGTACCCGGGATGCGCGAGGCGGTCACGGCCACCCTGCAAGAGATCACCATGCGCCGCGAGCACGGCGCGGACTACCAGTACACCAGCTACGTCCTGCACCCGCAGGACAAGGAGACGAACCCGACCATGACCTCTTCCTGGACCACCCGCCCCGAGAGCGCCGGCGACGTCGCCGCCATCCGCGACATCAACCTTGCTGCTTTCCCCAGCCCGCACGAGGCCGACCTCGTCGAGGCGCTGCGGGCCGACCCGCAGGCGTGGCTGCCCGGCATGTCCTGGCTGACCGAGGCCCCTGGCGGCGACCTCACCGGATACGCGCTGCTCACCCGCTGCCACGTCGACGACTCACCCGCCCTCGCCCTGGGCCCGTGCGCCGTCAGGCCCGAACATCAGCGGCAAGGCGCCGGTTCCGCCGCCATCCGCGCCGCTTTGCACGCCGCCCGCCAGCAGGGCGAGAACCTGGTGGTCGTGCTCGGCCACGCCGAGTACTACCCGCGCTTCGGCTTCACCCCGGCCTCCGGGTACGGCGTCCGCCCGCCCTTCGACGTCGAGGACAAGTACATGATGGCGCTCGCCCTCGACCCTGAACGGCCGGTCCCGGGCGGCGTCATCCGCTACCCGGCGGCGTTCGGCGTCTGATCTCCCGCTCTTTGAACGCGGCGAACGGCCCCCAGCGCGGCTGGGGGCCGTTCGATCGTCGCGATGGCCGGCGGCGTGGTGCGAGACGTGGGACCGGCCTACCTCGGACGCGGTCACGAGCTCCCGTGGCGAGCAGCGAGCACGTCACCCTCGCCCCTCCCCGACCTCCGCCACCGGTCATCGGGATGAACCACATCCCGGCGGCCGGGCCGTCAGCGACCCACGGCACCGGCCGACGGTTCGGATCACTCGGGGTCGTAGGCGAGATTAGGACGCAGCCAGCGCTCGACCTCCGCGAGGTCCAGGCCGCGCCGCAGCGCGTAGTCCTCGACCTGGTCCCTGCCGAGGCGCCCCACGGTGAAGTACCGCGACGACGGGTGGGCGAAGATCAGCCCGCTGACGCTGGCCGCGGGCGTCATCGCGAAGGACTCGGTCAGGCCCATGCCCAGCCGGTCGGCGCCGAGCAGGTCGAACAGGTCCCGCTTCTGGCTGTGGTCCGGGCTCGCGGGGTAGCCGAGCGCGGGGCGGATGCCGCGGAAGCGCTCGGCGTGCAGGTCCTCAATGCGGGGGTCGGCGTCCGGCTCGAACCAGTCCCGCCGCGCCCGCAGGTGGATGTGCTCGGCGAACGCCTCGGCCAGCCGGTCGGCGAGGGCCTTCACCATGATCGCCCGGTAGTCGTCGTTCTGGGCCTGGTAGGCGTCCGCGAGGGTTTCCGCGCCGTGGATCGCCACGGCGAACCCGCCGAGGTGATCCCCGGCCGGGGCCAGGTAGTCCGCCAGACACCTGTTGGGCCGGCCTTCGGGCTTGGCCGTCTGCTGGCGCAGCATCGGCAGGCGGAGGCCGTGCTCAAGCACGATGTCGTCGCCCTCGGAGTGGGCGGGCCAGTAGCCGTAGGCGCCCAGGGCCTGGAAGTGGCCCTCGGCGATGATCTGATCGAGCAGGGTGTTCGCGTCGTCGAAGAGCTCACGGGCCACCGGCTGGTCGAGGATCGCCGGGTACTTGCCCTTCAGCTCCCAGGCCAGGAAGAGGAACTGCCAGTCGATCATCTCCCGGAGAACGGCCAGGTCCGGCTCCACGACGCGGACGCCGGTGAAATCGGGGACGGGCAGATCGTCGAACGGGACCCGCTCGGGGTTCGCCCGGGCCCGATCGATGGCCAGCAGGGGGGTGCGCTGCTTGCCCGCGTACTGCTCACGGAGGCGCTCCTGGTCGGCGCGGTTGCTCGCGTCCAGCTCTCCGGCCCGCTCGGTGTCCAGCAGGTCGGAGACCACGCCGACGACGCGGGAGGCGTCGAGCACGTGGACCGTGCTGTGGTCGTAGGCGGGGGCGATGCGGACCGCGGTGTGCTGGCGCGACGTCGTGGCGCCGCCGACCAGCAGCGGCAGCTTCAGTCCGCGGCGCCGCATCTCCTCGGCGACGGTGACCATCTCGTCCAGCGACGGGGTGATCAGCCCGGAGAGCCCGACGACGTCGGCGCCCTCGGCGACCGCGGTGTCCAGGATCACCGAGGCCGGGACCATCACCCCGAGGTCGATGACCTGGTAGTTGTTGCAGCCCAGCACGACGCCCACGATGTTCTTGCCGATGTCGTGCACGTCGCCCTTGACGGTGGCGAGCACCACCTTGCCCTGCCCTCGGCCGCTGTCCAGGCGCCCCTCCAGCCGCGCCTGCTCCTTCTCGGCCTCCATGAAGGGCTCAAGGTAGGCGACCGAACGCTTCATCACCCGCGCGCTCTTGACCACCTGCGGCAGGAACATCTTCCCCGCGCCGAACAGGTCGCCCACGGTCTTCATCCCGTCCATGAGCGGCCCCTCGATCACCTCCAGGGGGCTCGCCTTCAGCTGCCGGGCCTCCTCGGTGTCGGCCTCGATGAAGTCGACGATGCCGTGCACGAGGGCGTACGCCAGCCGCTCCTCCACCGGCGCGTCCCGCCAGGACAGGTCCACGACCCGACGTGTGCCGGACCCGCTCACCGTCTCGGCGAAGGCGACGAGCCGGTCGGTGGCGTCCGGACGCCGGTCGAAGATCACATCCTCGACGAGTTCGAGCAGGTCGGCGGGGATGTCCTGGTAGACCGCGAGCTGCCCGGCGTTGACGATGCCCATGTCGAGGCCGGCGCGCACGGCGTGGAAGAGGAACGCCGAGTGCATCGCCTCGCGTACGACGTCGTTGCCTCGGAAGGAGAACGACAGGTTGGAGATGCCGCCGCTGGTCCGCACCCCCGGGCAGCGCTGCTTGATCAGCGGCAGCGCCTCGATGAACGCCTTCGCGTAGCCGTCGTGCTCGGCGATGCCGGTGGCGACCGCGAGCACGTTGGGGTCGAACACGATGTCCTCGGCGGCGAACCCGGCCTTCTGCGTCAGCAGGTCGTAGGCGCGAGCGCAGATCGACACCTTGCGCTCGACGGTGTCGGCCTGTCCCTGCTCGTCGAAGGCCATGACCACCACGCCGGCCCCGTAGCCCCGGATGATCCGCGCCTGCTCCAGGAACGACTCCTCGCCCTCCTTGAGGCTGATCGAGTTGACGACGCCCTTGCCCTGCACGCACTTGAGCCCGGCCTCCAGCACGCTCCAGCGCGAACTGTCGATCATGACCGGGATGCGGGCGACCTCCGGCTCGGTCGCGATCAGGTTCAGGAAGGTGGTCATCGCCCGCTCGCTGTCGAGCAGGTCGGCGTCCATGTTGACGTCGAGCAGGTTGGCCCCGCCGCGCACCTGTTCCAGGGCGACATCGACGGCGCCCTGGTGGTCGTCCGCCTCGATCAGGCGCCGGAAACGCGCCGAGCCGGTGACGTTGGTGCGCTCCCCGATCATGACGAATCCGGTGTCCGGTCCGATCTCGAAGGGCTCCAGGCCGCTGAACCGGGTGCGGGCCTCCGGCGCCGGGATCTGGCGGGGCGGGAGGCCGGACACGGCGGCCGCGATCCGCTCGATGTGCCCCGGCGAGGTCCCACAGCACCCGCCGACGATGTTGACCATGCCCGCCCTGGCGAACTCGTCGAGCAGCGCCGCCGTCTCCTCCGGGGTCTCGTCGTAGCCGCCGAACGCGTTGGGCAGGCCGGCATTGGGATGGCAGGCCACGTAGGTGTCCGCCAGGCGCGACAGCTCGGCGACGTGCGGGCGCGCCTCCTTGGCGCCCAGCGCGCAGTTCACGCCGACCACGAGCGGTTCGGCGTGCCGGATCGCGCTCCAGAACGCCTCGACGGTCTGCCCCGACAGCGTGCGCCCGCTCAGGTCGACGATCGTCACCGAGATCCACAGCGGCAGGTGCGGGGCGACCTCGCGCGCGGCGGCGATCGCGGCCTTCGCGTTGAGCGTGTCGAAGATCGTCTCGATCAGCAGCAGGTCGACCCCGCCGTCGGCCAGTGCCTGGATCTGCTCGGCGTAGGCGGCGCGGACCTCGTCGAAGGTCACCGCCCGGTAGGCCGGGTCCTCGACGCGCGGGGAGAGCGAGAGTGTGACGTTCAGCGGGCCGATCGAGCCGGCCACGAAACGCCCGCCCGCCTCGTCCGCGGCCTGGCGCGCCAGCTGGGCGCCCCGCAGGTTCATCTCCCGCACCCATGGCTCCAGCCCGTAGTCGGCCTGGCCGATGCCGGTCGCGGTGAAGGTGTTCGTGGTGGTGATGTCCGCGCCCGCCGCGAGGTACCGGCGGTGGATGTCCAGGATGACGTCGGGGCGGGTCAGGTTCAGCAGGTCCGGGTCACCGGTCAGGTCACGCGGGTGCTCTGCGAACCGCTCGTCGCGATAGTCGGCCGGGGTGAGCGAGGCGCCCTGCAGCATCGTGCCCCAGGCCCCGTCGAGCACCGCGATCCGCCGATCCAGCAGCTCCCGCAGTGCCTGGCCGCCCGCTTTCGGCACGCCGTTCTCGTGACTCGCTCCGCTGTCACGCCCGTGCTCGTCGCCGTGCCTCGGAGAATCGCTCACCAGACCACCTCCCGTTGTGGGAGGCGCCCTTGGTCGAGGATCGGGGTCGAGCGTGGCGGGCCTGAACCCGTTGCAGCGCCTCTCGACCTGAAGATCGAGGGTACCTAAAAACAAATGAGGACGCCAAGGCCGACCCTCTGCCGACGTCCTCAGCCGGTGAGGAAACGGCTGATCAGGTCGACGTGCGGGGCGCGGAGAAGTTCGTGATGCTCTCCGGGGATCTCGTGGACGGTCAGGTCGGAGACGGTCTGGCGCCAGCCCGCCTCCTGGACGGCCCGCAGCTTGGGCGGGTGCAGTTCGCTGGTCAGGAGGGTGACGCGGCCGTGGAACCAGCCGGCCCGGTAGCCGGCCAGGCCGCGCAGGCTGTCGCGCCAGAGCCGCAGCAGCTCCGGCCCGTACGCCTCGTGGTAGGCGGCCACCTGGGAGGACGTCATGCCCAGTCCGGCGAAGAAGCCCACCTTGGAGTCGAGCAGGGCCTGCCGGGCCTCGGCGGCGCCCAGCGGGGCCAGCCGGTCGATCAGCGTCTCCAGTTCGGCCAGCTCGCCCAGCAGGTCGGTCACGAACACCTCGGGCAGCACCGAGTCGATCAGCACCACGTGGTCGACGTGGTGGCCGAGCGCCTGTAGCCGCCTGGCCGTCTCGAAGGCCAGCACACCGCCCGCGGACCAGCCGGCGAGCGTGTACGGACGCGCCAGGTCCAGTCCCGAACCGGCCAGTTCCCGGGCGTACCTGGCGGCCATGTCCGGTAGCGAACCGGCTTTCACCCCCGACTCCAGCGCCTGCAGCGCGTGGACCGGCCGGTGCGCGGCGAGCCTGGCCGCCAGCCCCGCGTAGCAGCGCGCGGAGCCGCCGAGCGGATGGAAGCAGTACAGCGGGGCTCCGGCGGACGAGGAGACGGCCAGCGGGGTGATCACGGGGAGCGAGGCGGCCGGAACACCGTCACTCCCCAGGTCGGCGCCGTGGCCGGGCTCCCGGGCGGGGCCGAAGCCGGAGATGGGGCCGTTCTTTTGGCCGTGACCGAGACCGGAGGAGCCGGGATCGGGGCCGCTGCCGGCGCCGGGGGCCGGGTCGTGCCCCGAAGACCCGTCGGAGGCGTGCCCGAAGCCACGGTCGGAACCGGGGACGGCCGCGGACACCAGGGTGGCCAGGCCGCTGACCGTGGCGTTGGCCAGGAACCTGCGGAGCTTGACCTTCACGCCCAGGCGCTGTTCCACGCTCGCCATCAGCCGTACCGCGCCGAGGGAGTCGATACCCCTGGCGAACAGGTCCTCGTCCGCGCCGACGTCGTCGGAGCCGATCCCGAGCAGCCCGGCGATCAGGTCGGCGATCTGCCCCTCGACGGCGGTACGCGCCCGGCGCGGAGCGGGCTCCTCCTCCGCGTCCCGCACGGTGGCGGCGTTCACCTCCGGCAGCGCGGATCGGTCCACCTTGCCGTTGCGGTTGAGCGGGATCGCGGGCAGCGGCACGAAGACCGAGGGCACCATGTACTCGGGCAGGCTCCGGGCCAGGCCCGCGCGCATCTCGGCCGCCGTGGCGGTGCCGACGACGTAGGCGACGAGCCTTCGCCCTCCTCCGGAGCCGGAACCGATCGCGGATGCGGGTCCAGAGGATCCGGATGCGGCTTCGGATCCGGGCCGGGGCTCGGGGACGGGTACGGTTCCAGGTCCGGGCCGGGGCCCGGGTGCGGGCGCGGTTCCGGATCCGGGCCGGGGTTCGGGTACCGGTACGGTTCCGGGTTCGGTTCGGGGGTCGGGCACGGGTGCGGCGATGACGACCGACTGGTCGACGCCCGGCAGTTCGTCCAGGGCGGCCTCGACCTCTCCCAACTCGACACGGAATCCCCTTACCTTCACCTGGTCGTCGAGCCTGCCGAGGAACTCGAACTCCCCGTCGGCACGGAGCCTGCCCAGGTCCCCGGTGCGATAGAGCCGCGAGCCCGGCGGGCCGAAGGGGTCGGGCAGGAAGCGCTCGGCGGTCAGCGCGGGCCTGCCGTGGTAGCCGCGCACCACGCACTCGCCACCGATGTACAACTCGCCGGGCACCCCCATCGGGAGCGGACGCATGGCGTCGTCCAGCACGTACATGGCGGTGCCGGGGATGGGCCTGCCGATGGGGACCAGCTCTCCGCCGATCGGGCCGGTCACGGTGTGCACGCAGTTGGCGACGGACGCCTCGGTCGGGCCGTACTCGTTGAGCAGCACCGGTGCCGGGTCCAGCGCCTGCCAGAACGCCAGCGCCCGGCTGGGGAAGGCGTCGGCGCCCACCACCAGGACCCCGGCCAGTCCCGCGGCCTGCTCGGCGGAGAGCTGCCCGGCCAGGACCTCCAGGTGTCCGGGGGTGAGCTTGACGAACCCGTACGGCCGGGCCGACAGCGCGGTGCCCAACTCGTCGAGGGCGGTGTCCTCGGCGGCGATGTGCAGGCACTGGCCCACCACCAGCGGCGTGTAGATGTTGGGCACGACCATGTCGTAGGCGACCGAGGAGAAGAGCGGGGCCCCGCCCACGCCGCCGACGGCGTAGGCCGACACGCACCAGCGCAGGAAGTTCACCAGGCCCCGGTGCCCGACCATGACGCCCTTGGGACGCCCGGTCGAGCCGGAGGTGTAGATGAGGTAGGCCAGGTTGCCGGACGCGGCGGTCGGGTCCGGGTCGCCGGAGGGATATCCGGCGCTCTCGGCTTCCAGGGCGGCCTCATCGTCCAGCACCAGCCGGGCACCGGAGTCGGCCAGCATGTACTCCAGCCGGGCGGACGGCAGTTGGGGGTCGAGCGGCAGGTAGGCGGCCCCGGCCTTCCAGATGCCGAGGAAGGCGGCGACGAGCCAGTCGGAGCGTCGCAGGCGGACGGCGACGATGCTCTCCGGGCCCATGCCTCTGCCGCGCAGCCAGTGCGCGATCCGGTTGGCCCTGGCGTTCAGCTCCCGGTAGCTCAGCCGGGTCCCGCCGAAGGTCAGCGCGACGGCCTGGGGGGTACGCCGGGCCTGCCGCTCGAAGAGCTGGTGCACACAACCGTCCGGCGAACCCAGTGGTTCCGGCCCCCGGCAGGCCGCGAGCAGCGTCTCGCGCTCGGCGGGCGGGAGGATCTCCAGGGCGCTGAGCGGTACGTCGGGTGCGGCGGCGACCTGAGCGAGCAGGTGGACGAAGGACTCGGCGAGCCGCCGGGCGGTGCCGGGCTCGAACAGGTCGACGCGGTAGGTCAGGTGCCCCAGCAGGTGGCCGCCTGCCGGCATCAGGGACAGCGCGAGGTCGTACTTGGCCGCGGTGTCGGGGAACTCGAACGGCTCCACGGCCAGGTCGCCGAGGGCCGTGCTCCCCGGCAGGCCGGCGTGCAGCTCGTACAGGACGCGGAAGAGCGGGGCGCGGCCCTGGGCGAGCATCGGGTACGGCAGGTGCTGGTGGGTGAGGGCGTCCAGGCAGTAGGCGCGGACCCGGCGGAGCAACTCGGTGAAGCTCGGGTCGCCCGACAGGTCGGCGCGCATCACGACGGTGTTGAAGAAGGCGCCGACGAGGTGCTCGGAGTGCGGCGCGGCGCGGTTGGCGACGGTGCTGCCGAGCGCGATGTCGTCCTGGCCGCAGTGGCGCGACAGCAGCGCGGCGAACGCGGCGAGCCCGGCCATGTACGGGGTGGCCCGGCAGCGCCGGGCGACGGTGCCGAGCACGGCGGCGGTGGCGGCCGGCACGGTGAAGGTCAGCGTCGCCCCCTCCGTGGCGGGCTCGGCGGCGGTCTTCGTGGCGGGGACGCGGTCGGTGGGCAGGTCGAGCGCGGGCAGGCCGGCCAGGGCGCCGCGCCAGTGCGCCAGGGCGGGCGCCAGATCCACGGCCCGTTCGGCGGCCACCACCTCGTCGTACCCGGCGGGCAGCGGGGGCAGCGGGTCGGGCAGCCCGGCGAGGTGTGCCCGGTAGAGGGCGTCGAGCTCGCCGAGGAAGACGCCCATGGACCACTCGTCGAAGGCGATGTGGTGCACGGCGAGCACCAGGACGTGGTCGTCGGCGGCCAGCCGGGCGAGCTGGACGCGCAGCACCGGCCCGGCGGCCAGGTCGAACGGCCGCCGCGCCTCGGCGACGGCCGTCCTGCGGGCCTCCTCCTCCGAGGCCACGGGGTGTACCGGCAGCTCGACCGGCGCCGGTGGCAGCACCGAGGCCACCGGCCGTCCTTCGACGTTCGGGTAGACGGTGCGCAGCGCCTGGTGGCGGGCGACGACGTCGCCGAGCGCCCCGGCGAGCGCCGGGACGTCCAGCGGGCCGCGCAGGCGCAGCGCCAGGCAGACGTTGTACTCCGTCCCCGCGGGGTCCAGCTGGTGGCCGAGCCACATCCGCTCCTGGGCGTACGACAGCGGCGTCCCGGCGGGAGAGGTCACGGCCGGGGGCGCCTCGGCCGGCGGCCCTTCGGACCGGGGCGTCCCGGCGGGGGAAGCTCCGGACGAGGATGTCTCAGGCGCTACGACCGGCACCTTCCACCTCCAGCGGCGAGTGCGGTGGGAGGGGTGACGCTCCGTCTTCCAGCAGGCCGATGACGACCTGCGCCAGCTCGCCCACCGTCGGGTGGGTGAACACGTCCGCGACCGGCACCTCGACGCCGTGCCGTGCCCGGATCCTGGCGACGAGCTGGATGGCGACCAGCGAGTGGCCCCCGGCCTCGAAGAAGTCGTCGTCGAAACCGACACCGTCCAGGCCGAGCAGCAGCGTCCAGTCGTCGGCCAGCGCCTGGTGGACGGGGGTGTGCGTGGGCGCGCTCATCGTGTCCTCCTCGCCGCACCCGCGGGTGCGAGCTGGTCTTCTGCCCCCGGCACCGGGCGGGCGGGGTCGTGGTCGACGTCGACGATCCGGTTGGCCCCGTCCACATGGACGACCCGGGGCCGGTAGCCCGGCAGCTCTTCGCCCGAGTACTGGCCGTAGGAGATCAGGATCACCATGTCCCCGGGCGCGACCAGGTGGGCGGCGGCTCCGTTGATGCCGATCACCCCGCTGCCGCGCTCCCCGGCGATGACGTACGTCTCCAGGCGGGCGCCGTTGGTGATGTCGACGATCGCCACCTGCTCGCCGTCCAGCAGGTCGGCGGCGTCCATCAGGTTCTCGTCGATCGTCACCGAGCCGACGTAGTGCAGGTTCGCGTGGGTGACCGTCGCTCGGTGGATCTTGGATTTGAACATCGTGCGCAGCATCTCGGGATTCCGTTCACACATGGGAGGCTGGTGACAGTGCCGAGAGCGGCGCGTGCGGGTCGCGCACTGCCGCTCCCAGCAGATGCAGCCATGCATCCACCAGACTCTCGACGGTGGATTCGTCGAACAGGCCGGTGTTGTAGGCGACCTCGCCGATGATCGAGTCCGGGGTCTCCGCGACCGAGCAGACGAGGTCGGCGACCGTGGTACGGGTCGCCAGGTCGATGGGGGTCACCGTCAGCTGTGGCAGGCGTACGCCCTCGGCGCCGGTGAGCGCGCTGAGCGGGACGCCGTTGAAGATGACGTCGAAGAAGGGGGAGCGGCCGGGCGCGCGCGGCGGGCGCAGCGCCTGGACCAGCCGCTCCAGCGGGACGTCCTGGTGGGCGTAGGCGCCGTGGACCACCTCGCGGACGCGGCCGAGCAGTTCGACGAAGGTCGGGTCGCCGCCGCAGGGGGTGCGCAGCACCAGCGTGTTGACGAAGAAACCGATCATCTGCTCGGTCTCCGGCCGGGTACGGCCGGGTACCGGGGAGCCCACCGCGACGTCGGCGCCGCCGCACGCCTGAAAGAGCGTGGCCTGGAAGGCTCCGAGCAGGGCGGCGAAGAGCGTCGTACCCGCCTCGCGGCCGAGCCGGCGCAGCTCCTCGGTGACCCGTTCTTCGATCATGAAGGAGACCCTGGCGCCCGCGTAGGTCTGCACGGGCGGGCGCGGCCGGTCGATGGGCAGCTCGGCCGGGGTGATCCCGGCCAGCTGGGCGCGCCAGTAGTCGAGCTGCTCGCCACCCGCGGCGTGCTCACGCTGCCAGGCGGCGTAGTCCACGTACTGCGCGGCCGGCTCGGGGAGCACGGCGGGCCGCCCGGCCAGCGCGGCCTCGTACAGGGTGGCCAGCTCCTGCCAGAGCACCTGCTCGGAGGCGGCGTCGTAGCCGACGTGGTGGACGACCAGGGAGAACACGTGCTCGTAGGCGTCCAACCTGGTCAGCCTGGCCCGCACCGGCGCGGCGGCGGCGAGGTCGAAGGGGGTTTCCCAGTCGGCCTGCAGGGCGTCGGAGGCGGCGCTCTCGCGGGCGATGCGGGTCTCGCCGGGCGCGACGCCGAACCTCAGCCGGGGTCCGTGAGCGTCGACGCGCACCTCGGGGATGCCTTCGGGGCTCTCCACGTACCGGGTCCGCAGGATCTCGTGCCGGGCGACCAGTTCGTCGAACGCCTGGCGGAACGCCGCCACATCGAGGTGGCCGTGCAGGCGGCAGGCGGTCGGCACGTTGTACGCGGTCGAGCCGGGCGCCAGCCGGTGCAGGAACCAGAGGCGTTCCTGGCCGTAGGAGAGCGGCAGTGTCCCCTCGCGGGACACCCTCGGCAGCGGCGGAAGCTGCTCGGCGCGGGTCTCGGCCACCTCCTCGGCGAGCTCCTCCAGCGACTCGGCGGAGAAGAGCAGGTAGAGCGGGAAGTCGATGCGCAGGTCGTCCTGGATGCGGAACATGACCTGGGTGGCGAGCAGGGAGTTGCCGCCCAGCTCGAAGAAGTTGTCGTCCAGGCAGACCGTGTCCAGGTCCAGGACGTCGGCCCAGATGGTGGCCAGCGCCTGCTGCACGGCGGTGACCGGGGGCCGCCCGGCGGCCCGCTCGGCGGGCGGGGCGATCTCCGGTAGCGCGGCCCGGTCCACCTTCCCGCTGCTGGTCAGCGGCATCCGGTCGATCACCGCGAGCTGCGCGGGAATGAGGTAGGGCGGGAGCCGGTCGACCAGATGGGCCCGCAGCTCCGCCGGGTCGGGGGCGGCACCGGAGGCCACCACGTAGCCGAGCAGGCGTTCCCCGGCGACCGTGACGGCGGAGCGCTCGACCCCGGGATGGGCGTCCAGGGTGGCCTCGATCTCGCCCAGTTCGACCCGTACCCCGCGGATCTTGACCTGGTGGTCGGTGCGGCCGAGGAAGTCCAGGGCGCCGTCGGGGCGGCGGCGCCCCAGGTCGCCGGTGCGGTACAGCCGCGAGCCCGGCGGGCCGTACGGGTCGGGGACGAAGCGCTCGGCGGTCAGCGCGGGCCTGCGGTGGTAGCCGCGTGCCAGGCCGATCCCGCCGATGAACAGCTCGCCCACCTCGCCGTCGGGTACGGGGTCTCCCGCCTCGTCCAGCAGGCGCACGAGGTTGCCGGTGAAGGGCGTCCCGATGGAGACGACCGGGCCCGCGTGCGGGTCGTGCGGGTCGTAGGTGTAGAGGGTGGAGTCGATCGACACCTCGGTGGCGCCCCACTGGTTGTGCAGCCCGCAGCCGTACACGCCGATCTGCTCGTGGAAGGCGAGCGCCAGGGGTGCGGTCAGCGCCTCCCCGCTGGAGATCACGTGGCGCAGGTGCGGCAGCGGCGGCAGCCCGGCGCGGCGATGCGCCGCCAGGAACAGCGCGAGCATGCTGGGCACGAACTGCACGACGGCGGCGCCGAAGCGCGAGGTGGCCTCCAGCAGCGCAACCGGGTCCCGGTGCTCGCCCGGCGGCAGGATCGCCACCACCCCGCCGGTCGACAGCGGCCAGAACACCTCCACCGCCGAGTCGTCGAAGCTGAGCGTGGTCTTGTGCAGCACGGCCTCGCCCGGTTCGAGGCGGTGCTCGGCCTGCATCCACCGCATCCGGTTGACCCAGCCCCCGTGCGTGCTGGCGACCCCCTTGGGAGTGCCCGTCGAGCCGGAGGTGTAGTAGAGGGAGACCAGGTTGCCCGGGCGTACCCCGGAGCCGGCGGGGGTCGTCGGGTGGCGGTCGATCAGCGCGCTGTCGCGGTCGAGCAGCACGACGCGGGTGAGGTCGCCGGGCAGCAGGTGGGCGAGTGCCTGCTCGCCCACCGACACCGGCGCCGCGCCCTCGGCGACCATCAGCCGCGCCCGGGCGGGCGGCGCGTCGGGGTCGATCGGCAGGTAGGCTCCGCCCGCTTTGAGGATGCCGCACAGCGCGATGACCAGGTCCAGTCCCCGGTGCACGCACACCGCCACGGGGGTGTCGGCGACCACTCCCAGCTCGCGCAGGTGGTGGGCGAGCTGGTTGGCGCGCCGGTCCAGCTCGCGGTAGGTCAGGGTGTGGCCGTCGGCATCGATGACGGCCACGGCGCGGGGGGTCCGCTCCACCTGGGCTTCGACCAGCTCGTGCAATCCGGCCACGACTTCTCCTAACGGTTCGCCGACGCCAGCAGGGCGACGCGGTCGATCTTCTTGGTGGGAGTCAGCGGGAAGGCGCCGCGCACCTCGATCCTGGACGGGATCATGTAGGCGGGCAGGTGGGCGGCCAGGTGCTTGCGCAGCGCCCGGGGGGTGACGTCTCCCTGGGCGAACAGCAGCAGACCCTCGTCCACGACGTGCGCGGCGGCCAGCTCGACCAGCGGGTGCTCCTGGGCCACGCACTCGATCTCGCCCAGCTCGATCCGGTAACCGCGCAGCTGGACCTGCCGGTCACGGCGCCCGGTGAACCAGAGCCGGCCGTCGGGGCGCAGCCGGCCCAGGTCGCCGGTCCGGTAGAGCCTGCCGTGCTCGGGGTGGTCGACGAAGCGTTCGGCGGTCAGCTCGGGGGCGCCGCCGTAACCGAGGGCCACGCCGAGCCCGCCGACGTGGATCTCGCCCTGCTCGCCGTCCGGTACCCGTTCACCGGCGTCGTCGAGCAGGACGACGTGGTAACCGGCCAGCGGCCTGCCCACCGGTAGCGGGTCCGGCTCTTGGGCGGTGACGAGCCCGGCGGTGCACCACACGGTGACCTCGGTGGGGCCGTAGAAGTTCCAGACGCGCCCGGCGCGCCCGGCCAGCTCGGCGGCCAGCCGGGCGGTCAGCACCTCGCCGCCGCAGACGGCCTGCAGTTCCTCGCGCCCCGGCGTCAGGTACGGCAGCAGAAAGCGCCAGGCGGTGGGGGTGGCGTGCACGACGGTGGCGCGGTGCCTCTCCAGCCAGCCCACCAGCCGTTCCGGGGCGGCCTGGAGCGCCTCGGAGGTCACCAGGGTCGCCCCGCCGTGACTGAGCGGGACGAACATCTCCAGCAGCGCGATGTCGAAGGAGAAGGTCTGGTTGGCGGCGTACCGGTCGTCGGGGCCGGGGCCGAGCAGTTCGGCGACGGCGCGCACGCAGTTGTGCAGCGAGGCGTGCGAGACCAGCACCGCCTTGGGCCGCCCGGTGGAACCGGAGGTGAACATCACGTACGCGCACCGCTCCGGCTCGGCGTCACCGGTCCGCAACTCGGCCGTGCCCTCGGCGCCCTCGACGCCCTCGGCGCACGGTACGGAGTCGAGGAGCAGGCTCATGCCCGCCTGGCGCTGCTGGAAGCGCAGCCGCTCGGGCGGCAGGGCCGGATCGAGGGGCAGGAAGACCGCGCCGGCCTGCCAGATGCCCAGGATCACCGCCACGTAGTCGGCCGAGCGGGGCAGCGCGACACCGACCACGTCACCGGGGCGTGCCCCTCTCTCCCGCAGGACGTCGGCCACCGCGTTGGCACGGGCGGCCAGTCGCCCGTAGCTGAGCTCGGAGGCCGGGTCGAGGGCGGCGACCGCGCCGGGCGCCTGTCTCACCTGCCGGGCCACCTCGTGCAGGACGGTGTTCACGCGACCACCTCCTGCGGGACGGTGCCGGCGTGGCCGGACGCGGGCAGGTGCGCGGGCCGTTCGCGGGACCAGGGCAGCAATGGGATGGACGCCACGGCCCCCGGTGGGTTGAGCACGGCCCAGTCGAGGTCGTGGCCGAGCTCGTAGAGGCGGATCAGCACGCCGGGCAGGTCGCTCGCGGTGGCGTGGCGCACCACGCGAGCCTGCCTGCCCCCCGGGGCGCCGCGCAGCCGGGGGCCGAGTTCGGCGGCACCGATCTCCACGAAGGTGCGTACTCCCCGGTCCAGTGCGAGGGCGAGCGCGTCGCCGAGCAGGCTCGGGGTGGCCAGGTGGCGCGCCCAGTGCCGGGCGCCCTGCGCGCGGCCGTCGACCGGCCCGCCGGTGAGCGTCGACAGCGCCACCGTCTCACCGGTGTTGACGGGCAGGCCCCGCAGGGCGAGTTCCAGCTCGGCGGCGAGTGGCGCGGCCAGCGCGCTGTGGTCGGCGGTGGCGGGGCCGAGGTCGCCGCAGAGCACGTCTCCCGCGCTGAGGGTGGCGGCCAGGGTGGCCAGCGCGGCCCGGGGACCGACGATGACACAGGTCTGCGCGTCCTCCACGGTGGCCACCGCGAGCGCGGGACCGATCCGCGCGCACAGCGCCTCCGCCAGCCTGCGCGCCAGCCGCACCCGTAGCGCGTGCACCGGCGCCGACCTGGCCAGCAGCCTGGCGCGGTGCCCGGCGACGGCGTCCGCGGCGGTGGGCGACAGCACGCCGCGGTGGCGGGCGGCGGCGACCTCCCCCGCGCCGTGGCCGATCACCAGGTCGGGACGGACGCCCGCCCGGCGCAGTTCGGCGGCGAGGCCGGCGTGCGCGGCGGCCGTCCCGGCGCCCGGCTCGTCGGCGAAGACCAGGGCCAGGCCGCCGGGTGCCGCGCCGCCGGGTGTCGCGGCGGCCAGGTCGGTCAGTGCCCTGTCGAGCTCCCGGCTCAGCTCGGCGGCGTCGGCACCGGTCACCCCGACCCGGTAGGCGTGGTGGTCGCGCCGTTCCCCGGCCGTGTGGCAGGCCGCCGCCAGGTCCAGTTCCGGATCGTCCAGCGCGGTCCGCCAGCGCACGACCAGCTCCCGCAGCCCGGCGTGCGTGTGCGCCGAGAGCGGCAGGTAGTGGCGGGTGCGCGAAACCGCTGCCGGTGGATACGACCACGTCTCGGCGGGCGGTCCCCCCTCGCAGTCCTCCCAGGCCTGCCGCCGGGCGGGAACGCCTCCACGCGTGACGGGTGTGCGCCGCCGCTCGGGCGGTGCCTGGAGGATCAGATGGGCGTTGGTGCCGCCGAAACCGAAGGAGCTGACGCCGGCCAGGCGGCCGGTCCAGGGTTCCAGGCTCCGCTGCACGCGCAGGCCGCCGCCGGACCAGTCGAAGTCCTCGGCGAGCTCGGTGGCGTGCAGGCTGGCGGGCAGCGTGCCGTGGAAGAGCGCGAGGGCCAGCTTGGCCAGGCCGGCCGCACCGGCCGCCGCCTCCAGGTGCCCCAGGTTGCTCTTGACCGAGCCGATCCGCAGCGCGGCGCGGCGCGGCGCCGTGCCCAGCACCTCCGACAGGGCGCGCAGCTCCATCAGGTCGCCCAGCCGGGTGCCCGAGCCGTGCGCCTCGACGTAGCCGACGTCACCGGGGTCGACCCCCGCGGCTCGGCATGCCGCGCGCAGCAGCCGTACCTGCGCGGGGGCGCTCGGCGACATCAGACCGTTGGTACGCCCGTCGCTGTTGACCGCGCCACCGAGGATGAGGGCGTAGATCCGGTCCCCTGCGGCGAGCGCGTCGCCCAGGCGCCGGAGCGTCACCATGACGGCGCCCTCGGAGCGGCCCATGCCGTCGGCCCCGGCGCCGAAGGACTTGCACCGGCCGTCGGGGGCCAGCACGCCCGCCGTACGGAAGCACAGGCCGATTTCCGGCGAGAGGATGGCGTTGACCCCGCCGGCGAGGGCGATGTCGCACTGCCCCGTCCGTAGTGCGGTCACCGCCTGGTGGACGGCGACCAGCGACGACGAGCAGGCGGTGTCGACGGACATCGAGGGGCCGTGCAGGTCGAAGACGTAGGAGATGCGGTTGGCGGCCACGCTGTGCGCCACACCGGTCGGGGTGTAGAGGCCGGGCTCGGCCGCGGCGAGTCCCGGGCTGAAGCTGCTGACCAGGAAGTCCCCGCTGCTGATGCCCGCGAACACGCCCGTCTGGCTCCCGGCCAGATCGGCGAGGCGGAGCCCGGCGTCCTGCAGGGACTCGTGCGCGACCTCCAGCAGCAGCCGCTGCTGCGGGTCCATCGCCTCCGCCTCGCGGGCGTTGACCGTGAAGAACGCCGGGTCGAAGCCCTCCACGTCCGGCAGGAACCCGCCCTCGCCCACCCCTGGCTCGCGCCAGCCCGGGTGGTGCGCGGCCCGCTCGCCCGGCACCCTGCCGACCGCGTCGACGCCGTCCGCCAACAGCCGCCAGAGCCGTCCGGGGCCGTCGGCCCCCGGCAGGCGGCAGCCGATGCCGACGATCGCCACCGGTTCGGCGGAACCCGCGGGGGCCTCATGCCCGCCCAGGACGCGGGAGGTGTCGTGGCCGGGGGTCCTGCGATCCGGTTGTGCCACGGCTCCCGCCAGATGTCCGGCCAGGGCGCGTGGGGTGGGGTGGTCGTAGAAGACCGTGTTCGGCAGCGGGGTGCCCAGCCGGGTCTCCAGTTCGGCGGCGAGGGCGACCGCGTCGGCCGAGCCGATGCCGTAGTCGATGAACAGCCGGTCGGCGTCGACCTCGGCCAGGCCGGCGCGTTCGGCGACCAGGGAGGTCAGCAGGTCCAGGACGTTCATCGCCCGGCCGCCACCGGATCGGCGTCCGCGAGGGCGGGCGAGGTCCATCCGGCCAGCACGGTGAAGCGGCCCTCCGCCAGCATGGCGCGGCACTCGCGGCGCCGGATCTTTCCACTGGTGGTCTTGGGAACGCTGCGCGGTTCGACCAGGAACACCCCGTCGAGCAGCACGTCGTGCTCCCTGGCCACCGCGAGGCGGATCTCGGTGATCAGCTCGCCGAGATCCCCCGCGGTCGCGGCCGTGACCTCGGCGACCACCACCGCGGCCTCGGCCTGCGGCACGTCGCCGGTGGGCTCGACGGCGAAGGCGGCGCCGCAGCCGCCCCGCACGGCGGGGCTGACCCGCTCGACGGTGTACTCGACGTCCTGGGGATAGTGGTTGACCCCGTTGAGCACGATCAGGTCCTTGTGCCGGCCGACGATCACCACGCCGCCGTCGTCCAGCACGCCGAGGTCTCCGGTACGCAGGAAGTTCTCCTGGCGTCCCGGCAGCCGGGCGTGGAAGGTCTCGGCGGTGGCGTCGGGGCGCTGCCAGTAGCCGGCCGCCACCGAGGGTCCCGACACCCATACCTCGCCCACCTCGCCGGGCTCCCGCGCCAGCCCGGTGTCGGGGTCGGCGATCGCCACGACCGTGTCGTCCAGCGGGGTGCCGCAGCGCACGTAGTGGCGCTCCCCCACCCGTACGCCGGGGTCGGCGACCGACAGCGGTCCGGTGGAGACGACCAGGGTGGCCTCGGCCATGCCGTACCCGCCGTGCAGGCTCGCGGCGTCGAATCCGGCGGGGGCGAACCGCTCGGCGAAGCGGCGCAGGGTGTCCCGCCTGAGCGGCTCGGCACCGTTGATCGCCACCCGCCAGCCGCTCAGGTCCAGGGTGGCGATCTCGGCGTCGGTGACCTTGCGGGCGCACAGCTCGTAGGCGAAGTTGGGCGCGTAACAGAGCTGCCCGCCGTACTCGGAGATGGCCCGCAGCCAGGCGAACGGCCGGGCGGCGAACGTCTGCGGCGACATCTTCACCACGTGCGCGCCCCACAGCAGCGGCGACAGCAGCGACCCGATGATCCCCATGTCGTGGTAGAGCGGCAGCCAGGAGACCGTGGTCGTCTCGTGGGTGGCCCCGACGGCGGCGGCCACCGCGCGGGCGTTGTGCGTCAGGCCGCCGTGGGTGACCATGACGCCCTTGGGGTCGCCGGTCGATCCCGAGGTGTACTGCAGGAACGCCAGGTCGCCGGGTGCGGGCAGCCTCCAGTGGTCGGCGGCGTCGCCGAGGAACAGGTCGGCGAAGTGCAGCCAGCCGCGGAAGCCGGGCAGGGTCGCCAGTGCGTCCGCGTCGGGGAGCGGCTCGGGGGCGATCGCGTAGGCGGCGCCGGAGTCGCGGGCGATGGAGGCGATCTTCGACCAGGCGGATCTGAAGTGCGCGAGGGAGGGCAGGTAGACGGGTACGGGCAGGGCCCCGGCCAGCATGCAGCCGTAGAAGACGGGCGCGTACTCGGCGGAGGAGGGGCAGACCAGGAGCACGCGCTCGCCGCACGCGCCGGCCTCGGTGAGGCGGGTGGCGACCTGGCGGGCACGCAGGGCCAGCTCGGCGAAGGTCCACCGGGTGCGCTCGTCCCTGCCCAGGAAGGTCAGCGCCGGGCGCTCACCGTGCTCGTCGGCGGTGCTCAGCAGCGACGCCAGCACCGAATCATGAAATGTCATGCCATACCTCCGATGTGGTCGTTGAGAAGCTCGTCCAGCAGGGCGTCCACCTGGGCGTCGGACAGGGCGTCCAGCCGCGCCGCCATCGGGTCACGGGTATCGGTCTCGCCGGCCGGCCGGTCGTCCAGATGGGCGCTCACCCGCCCGGCCAGCTCGGTGACGGTGGGACCGTCGAGGAAGGCCGGGGCCGGCAGGCGCACCCCGAGCCGGGCCTCCAGGAGGTTGCGCAGCTCGACGGCCATCAGCGAGTCCAGTCCCAGCCGGGTCAGCGACGCCTTCGGGTCGATCGCGGCCGGTGAGGTGCGCAGCACCCCCGCCACCCACTCGACGAGCGCCCGCTCCAGCTCCTGGGGGGTCGTGATGCTCAGCCGGCCGGCCCCGGCGTGGCCGGCCGCCAGCCCGGCGAAGATCGACCAGTGCTCGTGTCCGGGGTTGTTCGCGAACCAGGCCGGCGCGTCCAGCGGGACGACCGCCACCTGGGCCGGCAGCTCGGCGAGCAGCTCGGCGAGGATCCGCAGGCCCGACGCGGTGTCGATGGAGCCCATGCCCCGGTCGGCCAGCCTGCCCGCCCGGTCCGGCCGGGCGGCGAGCCCGATCTGTGACCAGACGCCCCAGTCGATGCTGGTGGCGGGCAGGCCCCGGTTTCTCCTCCAGTGCGCGAAACCGTCCAGGAAGGCGTTGGCCGCCGCGTAACCGGCCTGGCCGCCGGAGCCGAGCAGCCCGGCCGCCGAGGAGAACAGCACGAACAGCTCCACCGGGTCGCCGCAGGTCAGCCGGTGCAGGTTGCGGGTGCCGGCCACCTTGGGGCGCAGCACCTCGGCTACCTCGTCGGGGTCGACGGCGGCGATCGTGCGGTCGCGCAGCACCCCGGCGGCGTGCAGGACACCGCGGATGGGCGGCGCCTGGGCGCGGAGCCCGTCGAGCGCCCGCTCCAGCGCGCCCGCGTCGGCGACGTCGGCGGCCAGCACCACGACCCGCACGCCCTCCTCGCGGAGCGCGGCGATCCGCTCCCGCTCGGCCTGCCCGGGCTCGCTCCTGCCCAGCAGGGCGAGATGCCTGGCTCCCTGCCGTACGAGCCCCTCGGCCGCGGCCAGGCCGAGACCGCCCAGACCGCCGGTGACCAGGTAGGTGCCGTCGGCACGCAGCCGGGGCCGGTCGAAGGTGAGCACCACCTTGCCGATGTGCCTGGCCGAGGCCATGTGCCGGAACGCCGCCTCGGCCTCCACCGCCGGGAAGGCCGTCACCGGCAGCGGGCCGAGATCGTCCGCCGCGACCGCGTCCACCACCTCGCGCAGCATCGCGCCGGCCAGTGCCGGGCGCCGTCCGGCCAGCGAGAACGCCTCCACCGCGTGAAAGGACAGGCTCTTGGCGAAGGGGGCGAGCGGCAGCGGCCGGTTCTCCGCGATGTCGCGCTTGCCGAGTTCGACGAACCGGCCGAAGGGCGCCAGGATCCGCAGCCCCTCGTCGACGGCCTGTCCGGCCAGGCAGTTGACCACCATGTCGACCCCGGCGCCGCCGGTGACCTCCAGGACCTGGTCGGCGAAGTCCAGCGAGCGCGAGTCGAAGACGTGCCGGACGCCCTGTTCCCTGAGCCAGGCCCGCTTGCCGGGCGAGCCCGCGGTGGCGAGGACCTCCGCGCCCGCCCGCCGGGCCAGCCGCACCGCCGCCTGGCCGACGCCCCCGGCCGCGGCGTGGATCAGCACCCGCTCCCCCGCCTCCAGCCGGGCCAGCCGCTCCATGCCGTAGAGCACGGTGACGTACGCCGCGGGGAGCGTCGCCGCCGAGGTGAAGTCCAGATCGCCGGGGATGGGCACGGCCAGCCGGGCGTCCACGGTGACGTGCGAGGCCATCGCGCCGATCTCGGCGACCAGGGCCACCACCCGGCTGCCTACGGCCAGGCCCGTGACGCCGCCGCCGACGGCGGTCACCTCCCCCGCGCACTCCAGGCCGTAGCCGAGTGGCTCCGGCTGCTCGCCCAGCATGCCGATCCCGCGCAGCACGTCGTTGAAGTTGAGCCCGGCGGCGTGTACCCGGATCCGTACCTCTCCCGCCCCCGGCTCCCGGGGAACGTCCTCGGCCAGGCAGAGGGTGGCCAGGTCCTGCCGGGCGCGCTGGACGAGCCGGTGCGGGCCACGCGGCCCGGCCGGTCGCGGGGTGAGGCGCGGCGCGAACGGCCTGCCACCTCGCAACGCGACCTCGTTCTCACCCGCGAGCCTCCAGGTGGGCCGCTCGGCGCCGGCGTCGCCCGGGGTCCGGGAGGACGATCCGCCTCCCGTGCCCAGGTCGGCCGGGGTCCAGCAGGACGGCTCGTGCTCGCCGTCCAGATCGATCAGGGTGCAGCGCAGCTCGGGGTGTTCGTGCCTGATCGTGCGCGCCATCCCCCACACGGCGGCGGCGTCGGGGTCCACCGGGTCGCCCGGCTCGACCGGCTGGGCGTTCCTGGTCACCACCCACAGCCGGTCCGGCTCCGGCTGGGCGATCAGCTCCCGGGTCAGTTCCAGCAGCGACCGCAGTGCCTCCTCGGCGGGCCGTCCCGGTTCGACCCGGTGGACCACGCCGTCGAACGGCTCGTCCGCGCCCGTCTCCACCGGCACCCAGCGCGTGCTGTACGTCCAGCCGCCGGCCCCGGCGCCGCGCGCGATCCCGTGCAGCCGCACCCCGCGCAGTGCCAGTACCACCCGGCCGTCCTCGTCGCAGGCGTCGATGTCGAGCGTCACCTCCGCCCCGTCACCCGTTCCGGCGTTCTCATACGGAGCGGCGTCCACCTCCGGGTGCGCGCCGGCCCCACTGCCGGCCCCACTGCCGGCCCCGTCGCCGGTGCCCGTCGCGGACGCGACCCTGGCGTGCGCCCAGCGGGCCGCGCCGACCTCGCCGAGCACCGACACCCGGGCCACCGCCCGGGGCAGGTAGAGGTCGTCGCCTTCGGCGAGGACGGGCGCCGCCGCCTGCAGGCAGGCGTCCAGCAGCGCCACGTCGAGGCGGTACGGCCAGGGGTCGGCGGCGGGTTCGCCGTCGCGGGCCCGCGAGAGGGGGGAGACGGCGCGCAGGCGGGCGAGGGACTCTCCGGGGGCGGTGAAGACCTCCTCGATCCGCTGGAAGGCCGGGCCGTACCGCATGCCCCTTGCGGTGAAGCCCGAATACAGCTCCTCCGCTCCGATCCGGGTGGCGCACCTGGACCTGAGCGGCGACAGCTCCAGGTGCGCCACGGTCTGCGGGGTCGCGCGGGAGGCCGAGGCGTGGGTCCGTCCCTCGACGGTGAGGTCGATCGCGTCACCGTCGAGCCGGGTGACCAGGCGGCGCGGCGCGTCCAGGAGCAGCGGGGCGTGGAACTCCACCCCGGCCAGCGCACCGGAGTGTTCCAGGGCGGCCGCCAGGTATCCGGCGCCGGGGAAGACCGGCCGGCCCTCGACCCGGTGGTCGCCCAGAGGGCCGTCCGCGGTGAGCTCCACCTCACGCAGGCGGGCGAGCGAGCCCGCGAAGGCGGCGCCGTCCTCCTTGTGCACGGACGCCAGCAGCCGGGCGTCGATGTCGCGCAGCCCGGACAGCAGGGTGGGGTGCGGGCTGAGCTCGACGAACGTGTCGTAGCCCGCGTCCAGGAGTTGCCGGATCACCGGCCAGAACAGGACGGGCTCGCGCAGGTTGCGGCACCAGTAGTCGGCGTCGAGCACCGCGCCGGGGCGGCCGGTGACGGTCGACCAGAGCGGGATCCCCGCGCGGTTCGGCACCAGGGCGGCCAGTTCCTCACGCAGCTCCGGCAGGAGGGGGTCGACGTGGTGGCTGTGGCCGGCGACGTCGGCGCCGACCAGGCGGCAGAAGACGTCCTCCCAGCGGAGCTGCTCGACGAGCGCGTGGACCGCGTCGTGGTCGCCCGCCACCACCGTCGAACCGGGCGCGTTGGCGGCGGCCAGGCAGATCCGGCCGGCGCCGGTTCCACCGTCGCCGGGAACGCCGGGGACCTCGGGTGCGGCCCTACGGCGGCCGTTCTGCTCGGCGACCAGGGCGGCGGTCTCCTCCCAGCCGAGGCCGACCAGCGCCATCGCGCCCGCCCCGCTGAGCCTGCGGTAGAGCCGGCTGCGGACGCCGACGACCCTGGCCGCCTCCGCCAGGGTCAGGGCGCCCGCCACGTGGGCGGCGGCGAGCTCGCCCAGGCTGTGCCCGACCACCGCGGCGGGTACGACGCCGTTGGCCGCCCAGAGCCTGGCCAGCCCGATCTGGAGGGCGAAGAGAGCGGGCTGGACCACGTCGATCCGGTCGGCGTCGGCCCTGCCCGCCAGCACGTCGGTGACGGATCGGTCCGTGTACGGTTCGAGCGCGAGCTCGCACTCCCGGATCGCCGCGGCGAAGACCGGTTCCTGCTCCAGCAGGGCACTTCCCATGCCACGCCACTGGGCACCCTGGCCGGGAAAGACGAAAACGACACCGTTCATGCCGAGAAGCATCGCCAGGCGCGGCTCCGGCGTCTTCCGTCGCGGGACGCGGACGGCACCTAGTCTCCCGGCCGGGTCGCCGGGGAAAGCCTAGCCCGCCGACGAATACCCATATGTCGTGCTATTGGAGATCGTCCTGATCTGTGGACGAAGAATTCGGCTCCCTGGCCTCGGCCTTCTACGAGCACGTGCGGCGGCGGCCCGACGCGCTCGCCGTCACCGACGAACACCGATCCGTGAGCTACGCGGAACTGGCGGGCGCCGCCTCCGAGATCCGCCGCTCGCTCGACGAGCTGGGGCTGGTCCCCGGCGACCGGGTCGGCATCTTCATGCGGCGCTCCTGGCGGGTCGTCGCCGCCATCGTGGCGGTGATCGGCCACGGCTGCACCTACGTCCCCCTCGACCCCGACTACCCCGCCGAGCGGGTGCGGTTCATGGCCGGCGACAGCGAGCTGCGCGCGATCTGCGCCGACCCGGACGGGCCATGGCCGTTCGCCGGGGTGCCGAGGGTCGAGGTCACCGGGGCGACCGGAGACGTGCTGCCGCCCGTCGAGCGCTCCGGTGAGATCCCCACCCACATCATCTACACCTCCGGCTCGACCGGGACCCCCAAGGGCGTCGCCACCCCCGAGGGCGCGGTGCTGGAGCTGTTCCGCTCCGCCCGCGAGCGGTTCTCCTTCGGATCCGGCGACGTGTGGAGCTGGTTTCACAGCCACTGCTTCGACTTCTCGGTCTGGGAGATGTGGGGGGCGCTGCTGCACGGCGGGCGCGTGGTCGCCGTCCCGGTCGCCGCCGGGCGCGACCCGCGGCTGCTGCTGACGAAACTGGACGCCGAGCGGGTGACCGTACTCTGCCAGGTGCCCAGCATGTTCAGGTATCTGGCCTGGGCCATGGAGCAGAGCCCCCGGCCGCTCGCGCTGCGCTACCTGATCTTCGGCGGCGAGGCCATCGACCGCGACACCATCCGCGCCTGGATGGACCTGACCGGCGGGCGCGAACAGATCGTCAACATCTACGGTCCCACCGAGACGACGGTCTTCTCCACCTGCACGGTCGTGGACCGCGCGATGGTGGAGGACACCTCGGGGCCCACGAACATCGGCCGGGCACTGCGCCACGTCCGCACCGCCGTCGTCGGCACGGACGGCCACGCGGTGCCCACCGGTGCCGAGGGCGAGCTGTGGGTGGGCGGCACCGCCCTGGCCACCGGCTACGTCGGCCGCCCGGCGCTCAACGCCGAGAAGTTCCCGGTGGCCGACCTGGGCGACGGCCGGCGGCGCTGGTACCGCACCGGCGACCTGGTACGGCAGCTGGAGTCGGGGTCCTTCGAGTATCTGGGCCGTATCGACTCCCAGGTCAAGATCCGCGGCTTCCGCGTCGAGCTGGGCGAGATCGAGGCCGTGCTGCGGCGCACGCCCGGCGTGAGCGACGCGGCCGTGATCGTGCGGACCCCGCCCGGCGGCGAGCCGCTGATCGTCGCCTACCTGGTCGGCACCCCGCTCTCCCCCCGCGAGCTGCGCTCCCTGTGCGGCGAGCGGCTGCCCGCGCACATGGTCCCCGCCCGGTTCCGCACCGTTCCCCTCCTCCCCCTGAACCCCAACGGCAAGCTCGACCGACTCGCCCTGGAGGCAGCGCGATGACCACCGCGATCCGAGCCGCGATCCTGTCCGGCGAGCGCGACCCCGGCCACTTCGAAGCGCTGGCCGTACCGGAGTCCTACTGGGGCGTCACCGTGCACGCCGACGAGGTCGACATGTTCGCCGGGATGCGCAGCGAGGACAAGGACCCGCGCAAATCGCTGCACGTCGAGGAGGTCGCCACCCCCGAGGTCGGTCCCGGCGAGGCACTGCTGGCGGTGATGGCCAGCTCGGTCAACTACAACACCGTCTGGTCAGCGATCTTCGAACCGGTGCCCACCTTCGGGTTCCTACGCCGCTACGGCCGCCGCAGCGAGCTGGCCCGCCGCCACGACCTCCCCTACCACGTGCTCGGCTCGGACGTCAGCGGCGTCGTACTGCGGGTGGGCCCCGGCGTCACCAAGTGGAAGCCCGGTGACCGCGTCGTCGCGCACTGCCTGTCGGTGGAGCTGGAGGATCCCGAGGGGCACGACGACACCATGCTCGACCCGCAGCAGCGGATCTGGGGATTCGAGACCAACTTCGGTGGCCTGGCGGAGCTGGCGCTGGTCAAGGCCAACCAGCTGATGCCGATGCCCGCCCACCTGACCTGGGAGGAGGCCGCCTGCTCCGGCCTGGTCAACTCCACCGCCTACCGGCAGCTGGTCTCACGCAACGGCGCGGCCATGAAGCAGGGCGACACCGTGCTGATCTGGGGCGCCTCCGGCGGGCTCGGCTCCTACGCCACCCAGTACGCGCTGAACGGCGGCGCCACCCCGATCTGCGTCGTCTCCTCCGCCGAGAAGGCGGAGCTGGCCAGGAAGGCGGGCGCCTCCCTGATCATCGACCGGTCCGCGGAGGGTTTCTCCTTCTGGCTCGACGAGCACACCCCCGACGTCGCCGAATGGCGGCGCTTCGGCAGCCGTATCCGCGAGCTGACCGGCGGCGACGACCCCGACATCGTGTTCGAGCACCCCGGCAGGGAGACCTTCGGCGCGAGCGTCTACGTCTGCCGGCGCGGCGGGACGGTCGTGACCTGCGCCTCCACCACCGGGTTCATGCACTCCTTCGACAACCGGTACCTGTGGATGAGCCTCAAGCGCGTCGTCGGCACGCACTTCGCCAACTACCACGAGGCCTGGCAGGCCAACCGGCTCGTCGCCCAGGGACGCGTCCACCCGACCCTGTCGCGCACCTACGCCCTGGAGCAGAGCGCCGAGGCCGTGCACGACGTCCGCCGCAACACCCACCAGGGCAAGATCGGCGTGCTCTGCCTCGCCCCCGCCGAGGGTCTCGGCGTGCGCGACCACGAACTCCGCGAACGGCACCTGCCGGCGATCACGCGCTACCGGTCCTCCTAGGGAGACAGCGATGACCTCGACGATCCTCCAACCCGGCGCGGGTGTGCGCGGGGGCGGCAAACCACTGGAGATCTGCGTCTTCTGCGGCGCGGGACGGAGCAACTCACAGATCATCGTCGACATGGCCAGGGCGACCGGCAGGCTCATCGGGCAGCGGGGCCACCGTCTGATCTACGGCGGTGGCGGCTCCGGCCTGATGGGCGAGGTGGCGTGGGCCGCCTCGGAGACCGGCGCGACCATCCGGGGGATCATCCCCCGGTTCCTGTACGAGCGGGAGCGGGCGATCGCCGCGCCGGCGCAGGAGACGCACCTGACCGACAGCCTGCACCGGCGCAAGGAGCACATGCTGCGCGGCGCGGACGCCTTCATCGCGCTGCCCGGAGGCTACGGGACGCTGGACGAGATCCTTGAGGTGATCTCCGCCACCTACCTGGGCATGTCCGAGAAACCGCTGGTCATCGTGAACGCCGAGGGCGTCTGGGACGGCTTCATCAGCCTGGTCGAGACCCTGCGGCGGTTCGAGCTGATCTCCCTGGCCGGGCAGTCGATGTTCCACTCCGTCGCCTCCCCAGAGGAGGCCGTCTCCCTCGTCGAGCGGCTGACCGTCCCGGCGACCTGACCCCCCACTGGAGGACTTCGATGGAGACCCGAGCGCCGCTGTCCCAGGCGGACAAGCGCGCCCTGCTCGCCAAGCTGATGAAATCGGGCGCCGCACCCTTTCCGCTCTCCTACGGCCAGCAGTCCCTGTGGTTCATGGACCGGATGCGCGGGGAGGCCGGCGTCGCCTACAACATGCCGTTCGCCTGGACGGTGCACGGCGAGGCCGACCCGGAGGCGCTGCGCGGCGCGTTCGCCTGGCTGGTGGCGCGGCACCCGATCTTCCGCACCACGTACGGGCACGTCAAGGGCACGCCGGTGCAGCGGGTCGCCCCGCAGGGGGAGCTGGACTTCCGCGTCGTCGCCCTCGCGCCCGAGGAGGACCTCGCGGCCCTGCTCGGCGCCGAGGCGGCCCGCCCGTTCGACCTGGAGCGCGGCCCGGTGCTGCGGGTCGTGCTGGTACGGCGCCCGGCGGCGGCATCCGTGCTGCTCTGGGTCACCCATCACATCGCGATCGACGGCTGGTCGCTGTTCACGCTGCTGGAGGAGCTGGGGCAGGCGTACACGGCGCTGCGCGGCGGCTCCGAGCCCGCCTGCGCGCCACCCGCCGCGACCTACGCCGACTTCGTGGCCTGGCAGGCGGTGATGCTGGCCCAGCCGGAGGGGGCCAGGATGGCGGCCTACTGGACGCGTCTGCTGGCCGACCCGCCGCCGGTGCTCGCACTGCCCGCCGACCGGCCGCGCCCTGCCGACCAGACCTTCCGGGGCGCCTCGCACGCCTTCCGGCTGGGTGCCGAACGGTCGGCGGCGGTCGGGGAGCTGGCCGCGGGCGGCGGGGCCACCCTGTACACGACGCTGCTGGCCGCCTTCCAGGTGCTGCTGGGCCGGGCCTCCGGCCAGCGGGACTTCCTGCTCGGCACCTGGACCTCCGGGCGCAGCCGCCCGGAGTTCTCCGACGTCGCCGGCTACTTCGTCAACCCGGTCGTACTCCGCGCCGACCTGTCGGGGAACCCCGGGTTCTCGCAGCTGCTCGACCGCACCCGGCGGGCGGTGCTCGGCGCCCTGGACAACCAGGACTACCCGTTCCCGCTGCTGGTGGAGCGGCTGGGCGCGCACCGCGACCCCAGCCGCTCCCCGCTGTTCGACGTGGCGTTCACGCTGCGCGCCTCGCACCGGGGGGAGATCGTCCGGACCGAGTCCCCCGAGGCGGCGTCGCCGCTGGGCGCCTCCTCGGCGGGCGAGCGGGGCATGCTGCTGCGGTTGGGCGAGCTGACCCTGTCGACGTACCCCCTCGACCAGCGGACCGTCCGCTTCGACGTGGAGCTGGAGCTGGTCGCCGCGGACGGCGAGATCTCCGGCCTGCTGCGCTACAACACCGACCTGTTCGACGCGGACACGATCGCCTGGCTCGCCCAGGGCTACCTGCGGGTACTGGACTTCGCGGCCGGCGACCCCGGCCGTCCGGTGGCGGCCTTCGCCTGGGAGCCCCGTCCCGGTACCGGGGTAGGGAGCGGGGACCCGGCCGCCGCGGCGGTGAGTCCCCCGGCGGTCCCGCACGGCCCGGCCCCGCGCGCGGACGCCCCGGCCGGGAACACGGGCACGACCGGCCGGGTTCCGGCCGAGTTGCTGGATGTCGTCACCGCTGTCTGGAGTGAGGTGCTCGATCTGGAACCCGGCGAGATCGGCCCGGACGACGACTTCTTCGGCCTGGGCGGCCACTCGCTGGCCGCGGTCCAGGTGGCGATGCGGATCCAGGACCGGCTGGGCGTGCAGGTGTCGATCTCCGACGTCTTCCACCACCTGACCGCCGCCCAGCTGGCCGCCTGGCTGGCCGGTCCCGCCGGGACCGGGCCCCGCCCGCTGCCCAGGACGCCCGGCGCCGGCTACCCGCTCTCCTACGCCCAGGAGAGCCTGTGGGTGCTGAACCACCTGGCCCCGGCGAGCCTCGCCTACAACGCGCCGCACGCGTTCCGGCTCCGTGGCCCCCTGGACGTCGAGGCGCTGGAGTGGGCGATCGGGCGGGTGGTCGCCCGGCACGAGTCGCTGCGCACCACGTTCACGATGACCAGGCAGGGGCCGGTGCAGCGGGTGGCGGACCCGGCGCCGGTGCCGCTGCCGGTGGTGGAGACGGCCGACGCCGCCGGGCTCATCCTCCAGGAGTACCGCAGGCCGTTCGACCTCGCCGGCGGCCCGCTGCTGCGGCCCGTCCTGTACCGGGTCTCCCCCACCGAGCACGTGCTGCTCGTCCTGGCGCACCACATCGTCTTCGACGGCTGGTCGACCGCGATCTTCTGGCGGGAGCTGTGCGCCCTCTACCGCAACCGGGTCGAGGGCTCGGCCGAACCGGCGCCGCCCGGCACCCATTACGTCGACTTCGCCGTCTGGGAACGCGAGTCGCTGACCGGTGAGCGGCTGTCCGGCCTGGTGGACTACTGGCGAAGGCAACTGGCGGGCGCACCGCGCACCGCGCTCCGCACCGACCTGCCCCGCCCCAGACGGCCGCTGTTCCAGGGCGCCCAGCACTCCTTCGAACTGCCCGTCGACGTACGCGGGCTGTGCCGCGCCACCGACACCACACCGCACATGGTCTACCTGGCCGCCTTCAAGGTCTGGCTGGCCCGCCGCACCGGCGTCTGGGACGTGACGGTCGGCTCGGTGGTGTCCGGCCGCTCCAGGAGCGAGGTCGCCGACCTGATCGGGCACTTCGTCAACACGGTGGCGGTCCGCACCCCGCTGGCCGAGGCGCACACCTTCACCGAGGTCGTCGGCCAGGTCCGGCAGAGCCTGCTGGGCGCCTACGAGCACCAGGAACTACCGCTGTCGAAGCTGACCGCGGAGCTGGGCAGGGACCGCAGGACCCCGTTCGACGTGCTGTTCACCCTGCACGACCGGCGCCTGCTGGAGTCGGCCGACGACCGGCTGCCCGGGGTGACGGCCGACCGGCTGGTCATGCCGCTGGGCACCTCGCAGTTCGACCTGGCCCTGGAGGTCACCGACCTGGGCGGCCACGCGCGAGCGGTCCTGGAGTACGACACGGCACTGTTCCTTCCGGAGACGGTCGCCGCGATGGCCGGCGAGCTGGAGCGGTCGATCACCGCCCTGGTGTCCGGCCCCGGCCTTCCCCTTGCGAGATGACACCGCGTACCGCGCGGGCGGCGCGCTCCTCCCGGACGAGCGCCGTGCGGGACGACTCGACCACGATCGGTGACCTGGAGGTCTGACGTGAGCACCTACGTAGTGGTGGTCAACCACGAGGAGCAGTACTCCATCTGGCCGCACGACCGGGCCCTGCCCGCCGGGTGGAGCGCCACCGGAACCCTCGGTGGCCGGGACGACTGCCTGGCGCACATCGAGCGGGTCTGGACGGACATGCGCCCCAAATCCCTGCGTACGCCATGACCGTCCTGCAGGGGACCCGGCCCCGTGTCAACGCCGGGCGTCTGGTGGAGCAGGTGGCCGGGCTCGGCGCCATCGGCGCGGTGCCCGGCGGCGGGGTGACACGGCTGGCGTTCACCCCTGCGGATGTGGAGGGCCGCGCCTACGTCGCGCGGCTCATGGAGGAGGCCGCGCTGGCCGTACGGATCGACGCGGCCGGCAACCTGATCGGCCGCCGCCCCGGCGCCGCGCCGGGGGCGCCCGCGCTGGTCCTGGGCTCGCACATCGACACGGTGCCGGACGGCGGCGCCTACGACGGGGCCTACGGGGTGCTGGCCGGCATCGAGGTGGCCAGGACCCTGCACGAGGAGGGCGTGCGGCTGAACCACCCGCTCGCGGTGGTGGCCTTCTGCGACGAGGAGGGCGCCCACGGGACGATGGGCATGCTGGGCTCGCACGGCTTCGCCGGGGTGTTGCCGCCCGGCGCGGCGCGCGCCCTGGACGATCGCGGCATCCCGGTCGCCGATCTGCTGGCCGCGGTCGGGGGCGACGCCGAGCGGCTGGCCGAGGCGGCCTGGTCGCCCCGCGACATCGCCGCCTACCTGGAGCTGCACATCGAGCAGGGAGCGGTGCTGGAACGCCTGGACGTACCGATCGGGGTGGTGGAGACGATCACCGGGCGGGTGAACGTCTCGGTCACGGTCGACGGCGTGGCCGGGCACGCGGGCACCACGCCCATGGAGCACCGGGCGGACGCGCTGGACGGCGCCGCCCGGCTGGTACTGGCCGTGCGGGCCATCGCCGCCGACGAGCGGCTGGTGCTGCGCGCCACCACCGGGACATGCGCCGTCGAGCCCGGCATGTGGAACGTCGTCCCCGGCAGGGTCCGGCTGGGGGTGGAGTTCCGCGACACCTCGGCCGGAGCGCTGGACGCGGCACTGGCGCGGCTGGCCGAGGTCGCCGCCGAAGTGGCCGGTGCGACCGGCACCCGCGTCACGGTCGTCCCCGGTGCGCGCACCTCTCCGGTCGACTGTGACGCGGGCCTGCGGGAGCTCATCGCCCGCGCCTCGGCCGAGCAGGGCCTGCCCTACCACCGCCTGCCCAGCGGCGCCGGCCACGACGCCCAGATCGTGGCGCGGATCGCGCCCGTCGGGATGATATTCGTGCCGAGCAGAGACGGGGTGAGCCACGCCCCCGGGGAGTACACCGCCCCCGAGCACCTGGCGTGGGGAGCGGACGTGCTGCTCACAGCGGTGCTGATGCGCGACGCGACCCCGGATATCAAGCGGTAGCCGATGTGATATCAACTCGATCGCGCCCCATTCTACGTTTGTCGCAGAACGAAAGAAGGAAAGAAAACACCACGGATGAATGAGGTTGAAAATGTCTCGGTGGATTACCTGGGTCGCGAAGGTCACCGCCACTGCCGCGCTCTTCACCCTGCCTGTGGCCGTCGTTCAGGGTACGATCACCGCAGCCTCGTCAGTCGCTCACATCACCGGCGACAGCACATGGACCTGATGATTCAGCGGAAATTCCCGATAAAGTAGCCAGTCGCGCCCTGATTCGCCGGTAATCCTCGGAATCGGTATCGGTGCAACAATCCAGGGCGCGATTCAGCGCATCGGAGGCGGCGGCCTCGTCCCCTTTGAGGATGAACACCTCCCCCAGCGCGGACAGTGCCCTGAACTGCCACAGCCGGGTATCCAGCTCGGTGGATATCTCGAAGGTCTCGAGCAGATATGCCACCGCCTCGTCGAACCGGCCGCGCCGGGCGTGCAACTGGCCGAAGGCCAGGTGGATCCGCGCCTCCACGAAACGCTCGCGCACCCCCTGGGCGATGGCCAGCGCCTCGTCGAGACTCTCCACGGCGGCCTCCAGCCGGTTCTGGCGGACCTGTATCTCCCCCAGCCCGCACAGGATGTACGCCTGCCCGATGTCGTCCTGCCGCTCCCTGACCAAGGCGAGCGCGGCCCGGGAGGTCACCTCCGCCTCCCCCAGCCGGTCCTGGCGCAGCAGTGTCTCCCCCAGCCTGTTGAGTATCTGCGCCTGACCCCGCTCACTGCCCAGCTGCCGGAAGACCTCCAGGGCCTGTCTCAACAGGGGTTCGGCGAGTTCCGCCCTCCCCTGGTCGACGTGGACCTGGGCGATGCCGCCGAGCACGTGGGCCTCGGCGAAGCGGTCCCCGACCGCGGCGAAGATCCTCTTCGCGGTGAGGAACCCGTCGAGCGCCGTGTCGAAGCGGCCCGCGAGCCGGTCCAGCAGTGAGATGTTGCGCAGCGCCAGCGCCATCCCGTACGAGTCCTCAAGCCGCTCGAACAGCTCGCGCGCCGCCCACAGGCACTCGCCCGCCCGCTCCGGCACCTGCTGGAAGAGATACATGCTTCCCGTCGAGCAGAGAACGGCCGCCTCACCGCGCAGGTCACCGGCCCGGCGAGCGGCGGTGAGGGCCGTCTCATGGGTGGTGCGCCAGTCGTCGAAGTGGCTCCGGGCCTCGAACAGGGTGGTGGCGGTGACGGCGAGGTCCCAGCACAGCTCGGACGCGCCGAGATGGGCGGCCTGGGAGACGGCGGCGACCAGAGCGCCGCGTTCGGCGTCCAGCCAGTCGAGTGGCCGCTCCAGGAGCTCGTCCGCGTCGGCCGGCCGCCACCGGGGCACCGCGCCGTGCAGCTGGGTGAAGGCCCCGCCGTACTCCCGCTGGTGTGCCTCCTCGGCCAGCACGAGCCAGCAGCTCAGGGCGCGGGTGACGGCGGCGAGCCGGTCCTCGGGCGGCTCCTCCTCATCGGCCCGCTCCCTGGCGTACAGCCGGACCAGGTCGTGGAAGCGGTAGCGGATCTGGTCGGCGCCGTCGGGGCCGAGCACCTCGACGAGCTGGGCGTCCACCAGCTGGTCGATCAGGTCCTCGGCGTCGAGGCCGTCGATGTCGAGCAACGCCGCACCCGCCCAGGAGGCGAAGTCGGGCGCCTCGAGCAGCCCCAGCCTGCGGAACATCAGCGCCGCCTCGGGGCTCAGGTCGCGGTAGCTGAGGGCGAAGCTGGCCCGTACGGTCAGCTGGCCGTAACTCAGCTCGTCCAACCGGCGCCGCTCGTCGGCGAGACGCTTGGCCAGGCGGGCCGGGGTCCAGTACGAGCGGGCGGTGAGGCGGGCGCCCACGATCCGCAGTGCCAGTGGCAGCCCGTCACACAGCTCGCCGAGCAGCGCGGCGGCCTTGGGGTCCTCGTCCATGACCACGGAGTCGGCGACCCCGGCGAGCAGCGCGGCGGAGTCCGCCGCGCCCAGCACCTCCAGATGGATCACGCTGGCGCCCTCCCTGGCGGCCAGGTCGCCCAGCGGGTCCCTGCTGGTCACGATCACACAGCAGGTGCCGGAGCCGGGCAGCAGCGGCCTGACCTGGTCGATGAACCGGGCGTTGTCCAGCAGCAGCAGCACCTGACGCCTGCCGATGACGGTGCGCAGCAGGCCGGCGCGCTCGTCCAGGTCCTCGGGGATGCGCTCGCCGGCGATGCCGAAGGCCCGCAGGAAGCGGTCCATGACCGCGCCGGGGGTCAACGGCTGGGCGTTGAGGTCGTAGCCGCGCAGGTTCACGAAGAGCTGGCCGTCGGGGAAGCGGGAGGCGACCCGGTGCGCCCAGTGCACGGCGAGCCCCGACTTGCCGACCCCGCCCACCCCGGTGATGAGCGCGATGGTGAGCAACCCCTGGCCGATCCGTTTGTCCAGCAGGGCGTCCAACTCGGCGATCTCGGTGGTCCTGCCGACGAAGCAGGGCGCGTCCGCGGGCAGCTGCGCGGGCACCACCCCGTGCTCGACCGGGGCCACCGCGACGGGCTCCGCGGGCACGGGCTCCGGTCCGGTGGCGGCCTCGGAGACGGGCACGCTCACCCTGACGGGTGCCGGGGTCAGCTCGGGGGCGTCGCGCAGGATGGCGTCGTGCAGGGCCTGCAGCTCGGTGCCCGGCTCGATGCCGAGCTCCTCGACGAGTTGCATCCGCCCGATCCGGTAGGTGTCGAGCGCCTCCGCCCGGCGCCCGCACCGGTATCTGGCCAGCATCAGCTGGGCGCGCAGCCGCTCGCGCAGGGGGTTGGCGTCGACGAAGACGGCGAGGTCGTCGATCAGCTCCCGGTGCCGGCCGAGGGCGAGCTCCAGCTGGACGCGCTCCTCGGTCAGCGTCAGCTGGCGATCGTCCAGCCGTCGTGCCTCGGACTCGACGAACGCGCTCTCGATGCCGGCCAGAACCGGACCGCGCCACAGACCGCACGCCTCGGCGAACAGCCGGGCGGCGCCGGAGAGGTCGCCGGCGTTCTCCGCGGCCCTCGCCTTGGCGGCGAGGCGCTCGGCGAGCAGGACGTCGACCTGGGAGGGGTCAGCCTGCAGGATGTACCCGGGCGAGGAGGTACCGAGCAGGTTCGCCGGGGCGCCCGCCTCCAGGAAGGCCCGGCGGAGCCCGGAGACGCAGATGACCACCTGGCTGCGGGCGGTGGGCGGCGGGTGCTCGCCCCATATCGCCCCGGCGAGCAGGTCGACGGGGGCGACCCGCCCCGCGCGCAGGATGAGCGTGGCGAGAATAATGCGCTGGCGTGACCCTCCGATCGAGACCCGTCGCTCACCTACCAGGACTTCAAGTGGACCGAGAACGCGAAACGACAGAGCAGTGTCCATGCGCCACCATCAGGGAGTGTCCGACTGCCCCTTGCGTAGGGTGAATTACTTATTCACGAAAAACACCATTTCAGCAGTATTTATCATGAGATGTCCAGCCTTATTTTGCGGGCGCAGCCGAACACGGCGCCACTTGCGGGATTGTTGGAGATTACAGCGACCGGACATCCGTATTCACGCCGAACGACGCAACCGGAACCACGAGGGACACTGGAAGAACACGGAGAGGCACGACAGACCCGGGCGATACCGGCGCCTCCTCAGAACTCCGCCCTCCGGTGCGAAGTGGTCACGCGGCAGGGCGATCCATCCCTGAGCAGAAGTTCGGTAGCAGCCTGTGTCGCCCCCTGCCGGAGTCCCCGGCCACCACTGACCGTCCACCCTGGTCGCGGCTTGGGAGACTCCGGCCCGTGTCATCCGATCAGGTTCAGGCGGAGCCGGCCTGAAGGCACTTCTTGAGCGCGTCCCTGGAGCTCTGGTGCAGTGGCGTGACCTTCGAAAGCGCCGCGTCGCGCGCCTGCAGGTACTTGGCCCCGGCGGCGTTGTACTCCTCCATTGCCTTCGCGGTGGCGGGATCCGCCTCCGGCGCGCCTGCCCCGAGCGGTTTCGGAGGCGTCTGCCGAGCGAGCTTGCCCACGTCCGCGGCGGTGCCGGCCTTCACCAAGGCGTCATGGGCGGCCTTGACCTCCGGGACGGCCTCGACGCCTGCGATGGCGTCCTCGGCGTCCAGCAGCGCGAGATGCTCCTGGGCACACGCGGCCGGGGCGGGGATGACCGCGACGTCAGTGGCGGCGGTGGCGACGCCGGCGGTGGCCAGGGTGGCGAGAAGGCCGACGGCGACGAGCCCCGTCGCGGCGATGCGGATGTGCATGGGTACTCCCGTTGGTGCTGAGGGTTGATCTGCACGTGACCTCATGCGCCGCGATGACCATGAGTAATCGCCGGGATACCCCAAGTTCACACCAAGGATCGTGAGCACCGCGCACTCCCACGGTCCTAGCTGGGACATCGGCCGCAATCCGCCACCCCGCTCACCCAGATCACGAACCGGACCGCCACCGGCGACATGATGGGACGTCTCCCCCCGTCGGCCCACGTCCGAGAGGGAGAGACCACGCGCGCGTCACCCGGTTTTGATGGCACGACGGGGGAACCGTCGTACTCTCCCGGCCTTCGAGCCCGATCAGGGCAGGCCGTTCCTGCTCTTGTAGTCGTTCCAGACCCGTACGCAGTAGGCGTAGCGCCAGTCGCCGGAGGGCAGGTGGCGGCAGGCGTAGGCGGCGCTGATGCCGGCGGCGCTCCCGCCCCCGGCGGCCGGATCAGCCGGCCTGCTCCTGGACGCCGAGGGCGAAGGCGACCTGGCGTCCGGGGCACCCGTCCTGGCCGTGCGGGGCTGTGACCGGGCCTTCCGTACCCCGGAGCGCGACCGCCCCGATGCGGCGCTTCCGGCGTTCCCCCGGGCACCGGCGGAGCCTCCTGCGGCATTGCCCGCTCCCCGGCCGGTGCTTCCGGTCACCGGCGCGGCGTTTCCGGCCTCTCCCGATCTGGTGCCGGTCCGCGCGGAGCCTCGCCCCTCCCCGCTCTCGCGGTGCCGCTCCACCCGCTTGACCCATTCGTTGCCGGACCTTCCGGCAGGACCGGAAAGGGCCCGCTCCGCCGGCATGACCCGCACCGGGTCTCGGCGCGGCGCCTTCCTCCGCCCGGCCGCCCTCCCCTTGCCCGCCGAGGTCTTCCGCTCTCCCGTGGAAGCCCCCGCCCCGGCCGTCGCCGGGGCTCGCGGTGGCGTGAACACCATGTCGTGATCCGCGAGGAGGCGCTCCGCGGGAGGCGCGGGCACCGTGCTCGCAGTGGGCGTCCCGGCCCACGGGGACCAGCCGGACGACCAGACGCCGACCCCCGCGGCGACGAGGAACCCGGCGACCAGCGCCGGTCCCAGGAGCTGGTCGCGCGAGAGCCTCGTCCACGGCCGCCGCCAGGGGCTGGGCGGCGGAGGCATGGAGAACGGCCTGCTGTCGAGGTATGTCCAGGAGCGGTGGGCCGGTGACCGGACGGCGTCGTCACCCGCCTCCTCGTCCTTCCGGTGCCGCGCTGTCCTGTGGGGTGCCGGCGCTTCCTCCTGCCACTGCCCATCGGGCTCGGGGAGTGTCGCGGGTCCGGCCGAGCGGGGAGGATCCGGCGGCCGGATCCACGAGTCGCTGTACGGCATGCGCCCTCGTGGTCTGGCGTTGAGGCCGTGGCCGTGAGTCCGATCACGCTCACCGTACATCTCGCCTCCCGTATCGCGTCCGACCTCCCCTAGCCTGGCAAAAATCACACACTGTATGCGGCCCATGACAGTACGGTCTTACCGATCTGTTATCAGCAGCAGGCCGCAAAGATAAAGAAATACGCTGAAAGACCGGCCTCGCCGGTAAAGACGAGAACCGCCCACGCTCCGGCAGGACCCGGATTCAGCGGCCGGAAGCCCGTACTCGGGCGATCAAGGTTCCAGGTGACGCGGCGCCGGCGCCCTCGGCCCAGGGAATTCGGTGGCGTGACGAACACCGCCGGGGCATCGAAGTCCACGATTCCACGGTCAGCCGGGGAACTACGAGAATTCCGGCCGGCAGGAGGCAGGAAGTCCCGCGCCGGTCCCTCGGCGTGCCGCGCGACGGGAGGCTCAGGACTCGCGGGGGCGGCGGGACGAGCGGCGTCTGGCCGGAGCGGCGAAGGCGCGCAGGAACGTGCGCACACCGTCGCGGACCGCGTCGGCGAGGTCGTCAGGACTGACCGGACGGGTGCCCAGCCTCACCCCCTCGGGCGAGCGGTTCGTCCGCGAACACCTCGACCCGCAGATCATCGGCGGCCCCGGCACCGTACGCGACCGGCTCACCGAGCTCGTCGAACACAGCGGAGCCGACGGACTGATGGCCCTGACCATGGTCTCGGACCATGAGGCGCGGGTGCGCTCCTACAAGCTGCCGGCCGAGCCGGCATGCTCCTGAGCAGCGCCGCTCCCGATCTTTCGGCGGGGATGCGAAGGGCCGCGGAGGACGGTGCGGGTCGTCACCGTTTTCTGCGACGGCCCCCGCCCTTTACAATGTAGATTTATAATAATCCCCGGCGCGGCCTTCCCGCCGGTACGTGGTGCCGTGTCGGGCCGGACCGGGGCAACACGGCACCACGTACCGGCGCGGAGGCCGACCGGGGCACCCGCGGGACTATCGCTTGTAGGCGATCCCGCCATACATGAGCCGCTGGCCCACGGTCAGTTCCGCCGGGACCGGCCCGTCGGGCCGCCACAGGGGCAGCGGGACGACGCCCGGTTCGAGCAGCTCGAATCCGTCGAAGAACGCGGTGATCTCCTCCGGCGTCCGGAACCGGCCGGTGCCGAGCAGCGCGAGGAACTTCTGCTCGGCGTCACGGGAGTCCTGGCTGGAGGCGCAGAAGTGGGTGATGAAGAGGTAGCTGCCCGATGGGACCGCCGCCATGTAGGCCTCGACGATTCCCCGGGGCTCGTCGTCGTCATGCAGGTGGTGCAGGACCCCGACCAGCATCACGCCCACCGGCCGGTCGAGGTCGATGAGCCGCTTGACCGCAGGGTCGGCGAGGATCGCCTCGGTGTCGCGCAGGTCGGAGGTGACCACCGCGGTACGGTCGTTCTCCGCCAGCAGCGCCCGGCCGTGGGCCAGCACCATCGGGTCGTTGTCGACGTAGACGACCCGCGCCTCGGGATTCGCGCCCTGGGCGACCTGGTGGGTGTTCTCCACCGTCGGCAGCCCCGAGCCGAGGTCGATGAACTGGGTGACGCCCTGCTCCGCCAGGAACCGCACCCCCCGGCCGAGGATCTGACGGTTGTAGGTCGCCACGTCGTAGATCTCGGGGACGATCTTCACGATCTCCGCGACGAAGGCCCTGTCGACCTCGAAGTTGTCCTTGCCGTTGAGGACGACGTCGTAGGCCCTGGCGATGCTGGGCCTGGTCGTGTCGATACCGGCGTCCCGCTCATCCCGCTTGTCGGCCACTTGGGGTCCTTCCTCGCGATCTCTGGGCGATGCGAGTGATCATAAGACCAGAAGCCCCACCAAAGCGGCTTTTCCCATGACCAGAGCCACGTATCCGGACATCCCCAATGCGAGCGGCCGAGCCCACCGAAATTTGCCATGAGAGCCTGGGGCTGACATATGGAAGACGGTGGTGCCTCGTAGGCTGCTGGTCGTGATCAGGGCTGTGGTACTCGACGTCGGCGAGTGTCTGGTGGACGAGACGCGTGAGTACGGTACGTGGGCTGACTGGCTGAGTGTTCCCCGGCACACTGAATCGCCCCGGTTTCCGTGGAGACTGATGTATCCCGGATGATGTCGCTTCGCTGTACTTAGCGACGGTGAGCGACTATGGCGCTCACGCCGAGCACAGCTAGCCCTCCTGATGGGTCAACCGCTCACGCTCCCGTGCACGGTCACCGGACGAATCTTTCTCCGGACGTCCGCGGCCGGGGGCGGCGGCGCGGCCTCCCGGGGGTCGCGCGACTTGTCAGTGGTGGTAGGCGTGGACGACGGCGTGCCCCTTGCCCCGGCCGATGATCCATTTGTTGATGGGTGTGGTGACCAGGAAGGCCACCAGGAGAGCGAAGGCGAGGGCGCCCCAGAACAGGCCGGAGGTCAGTCCGGCGTCCATGGCGCCGGGAACCGCGACCATGACGGCGTTGTCGACGATCTCCATGACGATGATGGACAGGGTGTCGGCCGCCAGCGCCAGCCGCAGGGCCTTGCGCCAGTCGAGGCCGGCCCTGCGCAACCCGACCAGGGTGAGTGCGTAGCCGAAGAAAAAGGCCAGCACGACGGCCAGGACGACGGTGGGCACGGTGGACCAGCCCAGAGCGGTGCCGATCACCATGCCGAGCACCTCGCCGATGGCGCATCCGGTGAGGCAGTGCAGGGTCGCCGACGCGGCCACCCGCCATGTGACCTTCTGGGGGTGGTCGGCGTGCATGTGGTGATCATGCCCATGGTGCTCCTCGTGTCCGGTGCGATCCATGGGCTGCATCGATTCCGCCATCACACTCTCCCGATTTGCGCATCTTCTCCGTAACTCCGGTCACCATATACGGGTGGGGGGTATATGGACAACACCTTTTCCGCCAGGAGGCTCCGGGCATCGGGCCCGCCCGGATCGCGAACCCGGCGATTCGCGGACCGGAGGCGGAGGTGACGCATCGCCAGGCGTCTACGACGGCCGGTAGCATTGAATGATTCGCCGGTAGATGGGAGTCGCACCTGATGCGTGGTCTGGGAGACCTGGAGTCCACGATCATGGAGCGCCTGTGGTCGTATCACCGGCCGGCGTCGGTCAGGGACGTGCTCGAAGATCTCCGTCGTGAGCGGGACATCGCCTACACGACCGTCATGACGGTGATGGACAAGCTACAGAAGAAGGGCCTGCTCCGCAGGAAGCCGGTCGGCCGGGC